>CAZPED010000524.1:0-3416 GCA_964585335.1 uncultured Planctomycetaceae bacterium
CGTTCAAGAACGCGTCGATCATGAAGATCGGTGCCAGTACCCAGAAAGCGATCGTAGGATCGGCCGGGCAGAGGAGCAGGCCGATCATGTTAATGCTTTTGAATGCCGTGCACAGAATGAGCACGGGTCGCTGGCCAAACCGCTCGGCCAGATGACCTAAGTGATTCGAAAGCACGGCGCCGCCGACCCAGCTGAGCGTCCACAGCATTAGCACGCGAAACAGGTCCATGCCGACGTGCTCGAGCAGGTACATGCTGATGAACGGCGCGCCGACCATGGCCGCCAGGTTCCAAAAGCACGAGTAGAAGATAAACCGGCGAAAGTCGCGGTGGCGGAAGGGGCCGGCCAGCGCGTTCCACAACGTTGACCCCGAAGCATGGCGCATCGGCGGCTCTTCCACGCGGTAGAACAGCAAGATGTCGGTAACGCCGAGCACGGCCCCCAGCGTGATGATGGCGGCAAACGCGGCCCGCACGTTGACGCCACTTTTGAAGAAGAACATCGCGTTGGCAAAGAGCGCCAGCGCCGCGGTCCATTGCTGCGAGGAGTGACGCAGCCCCCAGAAGCGGTTTAAACCCTGGTGGGGCAGGTAATCGCCCATCCAGCTGAGCCACAGCGGCGTACACGAGTGCAGCATCGCATGGTTGACGGCCGTCAGCCCGATGAGCGTCCAAATCCAGATCGTGTCGTCCACTTGCGGCCACAGCCAGGGCCCCAAGGCGGCGGGCAGAAAAATCATCCGCTGAATGATCGACAGGCCCATCCAGAGCGGCTTGCGCCGCTCGAAGTGCTGCACGGCCACGGCCGACAGCAGTTGCATGCAAACCAGCCCCAAGGGCAGCGCGCCCAGGATGCCAATGTGCAGGCCCGTGGCGCCCATCGAGCGGGCAAACTGCACCGTGGCCGGCGACGTGGTGAGTTGCGTGTCGGCCATGCCGCAGCAGCCGGCCACGACGATAGCGCGCTTGGCGGACTCTAGCGACCACATGGCCCGAGAACGGTCAGGCAATTTCAACAAGGTTGCAATCCGGGTGAATTACTGTCGGGCGGCTTCAATGCCAGCGAAGTGGTGGCGCCAGAGCCTGGGCTGCGGGCGGCCCGGCCCCCTTCGTGGGGTCGCGAGCCACGGGCAACACTTGGCGCTGGCGTGCCAGCATGGGAAATGGTCGACGCGCACGTCAACGAACCGGCAGAGCTCCTTAACGGAGCCCGCTGGCAGTTGGCGCTCCCTTGCCGACGCCGCCTGGGGGATCGCAAGGGGGCGGCATCATACGAGTTTCATCCCCGCGGTCCAAGGGGGAATTTGGCCGCGGTTTTCGGCACTTTTTGCCTCGACAGTCGCTCGAAATCGCCGCGCCAGCAGACCCCCGGCGCCCCGCGCCGCCGGGCGAGCAGGGCTTTGCCCCGCGAACGCTTCGTGGTAATTTAGGCGTGTAAGAGAGTGGCGCTGCCCGGCACTGCGTGCTGGCACGCCGCAAGCGATGGTGGCTGTAGCTCAGTTGGTTAGAGCACCAGATTGTGGATCTGGGGGTCGCCGGTTCAAGTCCGGTCAGCCACCCTTTCTCTTCTACGCCCCAAGGCCGGATTTCTAGCGGCCCTTCCCGGCGGGCGACCTAGTGAATGGGCCGATTTTCCGGCCCGACCCCGGCTTGCCATGGCCTAGAGTTGTCTAGTTCCTGACGGGCTGTGGCGGAGGTACCGCCGCCGCGGACCGATCGACCGAGGTTCAACTAGCCACAATGCTCGAATACTTTTCCAAACAGTGGACGTTCTGGCTGGCCAGCGGCATCGAGCTATCGGCCGGCTTGCTCGTGGGTCTGGCCGCCCTGCAAGCCACGCTCCGCTCGTTGCGCTACTTTGTTGCGCCCGATCACTCGGAGTTCAACACCGAGCAGATCCGCCTGAACCTGGGACGCTGGTTGGCGTTGGCACTCGAATTTGAATTGGCGGCAGATATTCTTCGCACGGCCATCGCCCCCACTTGGAACGAGATTGGTCAGCTGGCCGCGATTATCGTGTTGCGCACGGCGCTCAACTTCTTCCTCGACCGCGAGATCGACGTCGCCACCAGCCGAGGATCCCATGTGGGAGCTTAGAAACGAGCTGTTCCACGCCGGCGTGCAGTTGATCGACGTGTTTACGGCCGCGCTGATCGCGGGGTACGTCGCCGCGGCGCTCTGGAAGTTGCTGGCGGGGGCCAGCGTGGAGCAGGCCCGGCTGATCGTGGCCGAAGGGGCCGTGTTTGGCCTGAGCTTCAAGGTGGCCGCCACGCTCCTCAATGCGCTCGACTTGCAATCGTGGAATCACATCCTGATGTTTGCCGCGGTGCTGGCACTGCGCACCACGCTCAAGCAACTGTTCGTCTGGGAACAACGGCACGTGCTGGCCGACATGGCCGGTGGCGGCAGCAAATTCCTCTAAAGGCCCGCGCGGCCGGTCGCATGGCTGACGGCCCTGGCCCAATGCCCGGCGGCGAATTCCGTTGTCTCGACCGCCGGTGTTGGTTATCGTTGAACGCACCGAGGCGGCTCCCTTCTTTATTCAGGCACCAACATGTCTGCCAGTTCCCGGCGCGTAATTGCAATTGGCGACGTGCACGGCTGCGCTCACGCGCTCGACGCGCTGCTCGAAGCCATTGGCCCCGTGCCCACCGACCAGCTCGTGTTCCTGGGCGACCTGGTCGACCAGGGGCGCGACAGCCGCGACGTGCTCGACCGGCTCATTGATCTCCGCGAGCGCTGTAGGGTGGTGTTGATCGCAGGCAATCACGAGGAGATGATGCTCGCCGCCCGGGAGAGCGAGGCCGCCTTGCGCTGTTGGGAGGCTTGCGGCGGCGTGATGACGCTCAACTCGTATCGCTACGGCGCGGGGCTGGAAGCCATTCCGGCCCGCCACTGGACGCTCATCGAGTCGGGTCGCAACTACTTCGAAACCGACGACCATATCTTCACGCACGCCAACTACGTTCCGGACGTGCCGATGGACGAGCAGCCCGACCACGTGCTCCGCTGGTCGCTGTTCGATCCGGCTGAAATGCGGCCCCACTGCTCGGGCAAGACCGTGATCGTCGGCCACACCGAGCAAGCCAGCGGCGAGCCGTGCGACCTGGGGTTTGCCGTCTGCATCGACACGGCCTGCTGGCGCTATGGCTGGCTGACGGCCCTCGACGTTGGCTCGGGCCAGCTCTGGCAATCCAGCCGCTGGGGAGTGCTGCGCGATGGCAATGAGCGACCGCAGCGCCAACTGATGCCGCAGCTGGCAGCGGCCAAAGGCTAAGCTGCCGCCGGCGCTAGTCGGCCGAAATGCAGTACAGGTTTTCGCGGCCGCGCAGCAGCAATTGATTGCCGACGATCGCCGCCGAGGCGTCTGACCGATCGTTGAGCTTGTGGGTTGCCAGGATCTTGGAATCGCGGCCG
>CAZPED010000525.1:0-3401 GCA_964585335.1 uncultured Planctomycetaceae bacterium
GCCCTCAGCGAGGAGCGCGGCGAGAGCTGAGCGGGCGCACGGACCTTCCTGGCAGGAGCGACCAAGCGTCGCCTACGCCCGGAAAGCACCCGTACCTCTTTGACGTGGTGCCGGGTGCTGTTGTGGTTCCGGGCAAAGCGGCAGGAGCTGGCGCAACGCATCTTTTTCGCCTCAGTGGCGGGACTTGCGACGTTGCGAAAAGCTGTCGCCCGCCCCGCCTGTGGAGAGGTTCGCGGCCCACGTCGCGCGGGCGGTCCTTGAACCAGCTGACGAAACGGACGAGCTGCTTGACGACTTCCTCGTAGACCTGGCGCCCCTTTTCGGCCGCGGCCAGCTCGGGCTCGCCCAGTACGCCGGTCGCCGAGTAGCTACTGGTCCAGGAAACGACCGTGGCCGGCCCGGCGGCGAACAAGTCGACCCAATTGAACGGGCTGTTCTCTTCATTGAAGCTGATCGTGCCGTTCTTGATCTGGTCGGTGCGCACGTTGTCGCCGTCGAGATACATGTAGAGCGACGTTTCCAGCTCGCAGGCATGGGCGCAACCGCCGGGAAATTTGCTCTGCCGCCAGCGCGGCAGAAACTCCTTGTCGACCGTCAGCAGGTTCCACCAGGCGGCCAGCACGCACTCGGCGTCGGTCTCGAGGTTGGTGCGCCGCGCCACCAGGTCGAGGTTCGGCATGTTCGAGCCGTGGCCGTTGAGCAGCACGATCTTTTTGAAACCGTGGTAGGCCAGCGACTTGGTAATGTCGAGCACGTGGTGCATGAAGTGCTCGAAGTCGTTGTTGATCGTGCCGGGAAAATCCATCACGTGGCCGGTGTAGCCGTAGGCCACGATCGGCAGCACCAGCAGCTTGTCGGGAATTTGCTTGCCGGCCCCGTAAGCGATTCCCGTCGGGCAAACCAGGTCGACGTCGAGCGGCAAGTGCGGCCCGTGCTGCTCGACGGCTCCGCAGGGGACGATGCACACCTGGCCGAGTTCGACGGCGTCGTTGATTTCGGGCCAGGTGAGTTTTTCGTAGCGGTACTGGCTCTGCGCGCGACTGGCCATTCGGCGTTCCTGGCGGTAAGGGGTGGTTGCTTGCCTTTGACAGCAAACAGGCGGGTTACTACCATGAGTATCTTCTCAACCGACGGAGAGTTCAACTGATGAAGATTGCCCAGGTGCGGACGATTGCCCTCGCGGGGGCCACCGAAGATCATGGCTGGCCCGGCGGCACCGACCCCAACGTGCAGTACAACACGCTGGTCGAGGTGGTCAGCGACGAAGGGCTGGTCGGTTTGGGCAGTTGCTACACGACGAGACCCTTGGTCGAAGGGGCGCTCGAACTGCTGCGGCCATTTCTGATCGGCAAGCCGGCTCTCGAGCCGGAGCCCGTGGCCGAAGCAATGCGGCAAAGCATGTTTTGGCTGGGGCGCGGCGGCTCGGTCGAGCACACGATCAGCGGGCTCGACATCGCGCTGTGGGATCTGTGGGGCAAGGCGCTGGGGCAGCCGGTCTCCAAACTGCTGGGGGGCAACTACCGCGACCGCATCAAGCCGTACGCGTCGATGCTGTTCGAAGATCCGCCGCTGCTCGCGGAAAAACTGCACGAGCAAGTCGCGCGTGGCTTTCGCGCCATCAAGCTCGGCTGGCGGCCGTTTGGTCGAGTGAGCCGCCAGTACGACGAGCTGTTGATTCGCACGGCCCGCGACACGGTGGGCGAGGACGTCGAACTGATGGTCGATGCTGGCGGCAGCGAACAATTCTGGCCGCACGGCGTGAACTGGGCCCGCGAGACTGCCAAGATGCTCGGCGATTACGGCATCGTCTGGTTCGAAGAGGCGCTGCAGCCCGACGACGTCGAAGGGTTCAAACAACTGCGGGCCGCTTCGCCCGTGCTGGTGGCCACGGGCGAAGTGCTCACGCGCCGGCAGGCTTTTCAGCCGTTTATCAGCCAGCGGGCGGTCGACATCATTCAGCCCGACCTGACCAAGTGCGGCGGCTTGAGCGAAGGGCGCCGGCTGGCCTGGATGGCGGCCGAGCACGGCGTGCAACTGGTGCCGCACGGCTGGAACACGGCCGTCGGTGTGGCGGCCGACCTGGCGCTGTCGGCCGCCATGCCCGTGGCCCGCTGGGTCGAGTATCAGACGGGCGTACCGTATATCGAAGAGTTGCTGACGCCCCGGTTCCAGATCGATTCCGAGGGAATGCTGCGCGTGCCGACTGGGCCGGGGCTGGGCATCGAGCTCGATCCCGACGCGCTCGGCCGCTACGCGCGGCGCTAGCTCAAGGATTTGCCCGCAATGCAATACGTTCTGTTGGTGCTGGCCATCACGGCTGAAGTGATCGCCACCAGTGCGCTCAAGGCCGCCGAGGGCTTCAGCAAGCCGGTGCCCACGCTCGTCGTGGCGCTGGGCTACGGCGCGGCGTTCTACCTGTTGAGCATCATCGTGCAAACCATGCCGCTGGGCATCATGTATGCCATCTGGTCTGGCGCGGGAATCGTGCTGGTGGCCGCGGTGGGCGCGGTGTGGCTCAAGCAGGTGCCCGACCTGCCGGCCGTGATTGGCATTGGCCTGATCATGGCCGGAGTGATCATCGTCAACGTGTTTTCCAAGACGGTCAGTCACTGAGCGGCCAGTCGCGCCCGCGCGCGATTTTTCAGCGTAGTTCGCGGAATTCTTCCCGCCGCCGCCCGGAACTGCGCCGGGTTTTGCCCCACCCCCCGCGGCGTGATACGATTCTAGATTGGCAGACTGTTCACTTATCCTTCCCGGGCAAATCATGGCGACGAAGGTCTCGAGCACGCCGGCGGCCATCAATGGGCACGCCAACGGCCAGGCGGGCGAAGCCGAGCTGATTCGCATTCGCGGCGCGCGCGTGCACAACCTGCAAAACGTCGACGTCGATCTGCCCCGCGACCGCCTGGTGGTCATCACCGGGCCCAGCGGATCGGGCAAAAGCTCGCTGGCTTTCGACACGCTGTTTGCCGAGGGGCAGCGGCAGTACATCGAAAGCCTGTCGGTCTACGCCCGGCAGTTCTTGCACCAGATGGAACGGCCCGACGTCGACCTGATCGACGGGCTGGAGCCGACGATTTCGATCGATCAGCGGGCCGGCACGCAGAACCCGCGCAGCACGGTGGCCACGGTCACCGAGATTTACGACTACCTGCGGCTGCTCTACGCGCGGCTGGGCGATGCCAGCTGCCCGCAATGCGGCGCGGCCATCCGGCAACAATCGCCCGAGCAAATCGTCGACGATTTGGGGCATCTGCCCCCGGGCACCAAGTTGATCATCATGGCGCCGATGGTGCGCGGGCGCAAAGGGCAGCACAAGGAAGTGCTCGCCGAGATCCGCAAGGCCGGCTTCGTGCGGGCCCGGGTGGATGGCGAACTGGTGGAAGTGGACCAGGTGGGCG
>CAZPED010000526.1:0-3371 GCA_964585335.1 uncultured Planctomycetaceae bacterium
AGGCCACTTCGCCCGTAGCGCCACCCAGTCCGATCCGCACGATGGCTTCACGCGTCTTGGGCGGCACGCGAATCGTGTCGGTCACTTCTTGCCAATCGAACGAATCGCGCCACGGCCCGACCCAGGTGTAGCCGACGGGAGTGCGGTTTTCGTCGTAAAAGGTGAAGGCCACCATGGGCTGCTGTTCGACCGCGGTGCCGGGGCGAACGCCGGTTGCCTTGACCCAGAGCGTTACCTTTAGTGAGTTGACCTTGCGTCCGTCGATGGCCATGCCTTGCAGAGCGTGCGCGCCGCGGCCCGGTTCGCGGTTGGTGAACCGGGCGTAGTGACTTCCCTCGGGGGCCTTGGAAGACTCGATAACTTTAAGTTGCCGCTGATAGTGCCAGCCGATTGGAAATTCGTCGTCCAGCACTTTCTCGCCCCCCTGCCCTGCCGCGTCGGCCGCGGACGCCTCGGCAGGAGCGGGCGCCGCATCCTCCTCGCTGATTTCCGACAGACGCTCGAAACCGCCGTTATTGATCGTGGGCTTCAGAGGGTCGGGCTTTTCGATCCGCCCCGCTTCGGCCTTACCCGTCATGGGCACGAAGAGCGTCGGCAGCAGCGCGACCTTTTCGAGCTTGCCATCCTTCTTTTGAAACAAGTACAGCGTCTGCTGATAACGTTCACCCACGGGCACGATCATGCGGCCGCCCTCGCGCAATTGCTCGACCAGCTTGGGCGGCACCTGCTCGGGCGAGCACGTGACGATGATCTTGTCGAACGGGGCATGCTCGGGCCATCCCTGGTAGCCGTCGCCAATCTTGGGATGCACGTTGGCGTACTTCAGGCGTTTAAGCGTGCGTGCGGCGCGTTCGCCCAGTGGCTTGACGATCTCGATCGTATAGACGTCCTTCACCAGCGGGCTGAGCACGGCGGCCTGGTAGCCGCTGCCCGTGCCGATCTCCAGCACGTTGTCAGTGGGCTCGGGATGCAGCTGTTCGGTCATGTAGGCCACGACAAATGGCGGCGAAATGGTCTGGCTGCTGCCGATGGGCAACGCCATGTCGAAGTAAGCATTGCCGCGCGCAGGCAGGGGCACGAACTCGTGCCGCGGCGTGTCGCGCATCGACTGGATCACCCGCGGGTCTTTCACGCCGGCGGCGACGATCTCGTCCTCGACCATGCGATTGCGTTGGTCGGCGAAGTCGTTGGCGGCCGACTCCCCGTGCAGCACCAGCACGGCGAGTAACGTGCCGACGAACAACTTGCCGCACCGCAAGCGGGCTGTTCCGACTCGGCCTGCTGCGGTCGATTCCCAAGATTTAAGTTTCACCTGCCGTTACCTCTCGCCTGTCTCTTCGAGGGGCTCGCCGGGGCCCGCTCCAGTTTCCGGTTGAAATACCGCCGTGGGAGCTGCTCCTGCCAGCAGCAGCCGGCGGCCAGCCAGGTCGATCGTGACGCGGTACGGCCACAACAGATCGTGTCCGACCAGCACGTCAACCAGATCCAGTCGTTCGAGCTCCTGTGGCATCGTGTCGAGCACGGCCCAATTCCGCAAAGTTTGATCGCCCAGCGTCAATTGGTCGAGCGCAAGGTCGCGCCTCTTGAACTTGAAAACGATTGGCGCGGTGGAGCGATGAAATCCGGGCACGTTGCGCCGCGCCCAACGAGACGACAGAAACGTGCCAGCCCGATCGCCGGTGTCGACCAACACGCGTGCGAGCCGGCCGTCGGCGGTCGTGCCTTGAGCCAGCGTCGCTTGGGGAAACGTCCACAAGGGAATCGTCCAGGTTGCGTCGAGTTCCGGCGACGTCATTTCCGCGCCTGCCGGTGCGGCCCAAACGAGCCGCTGCGGATAGTCGATCGTAAATCGCACATGGTGCATCAGTTCGGTGCCCAGCGACATTTGCCCATCCAGGGCGGTCAGCGGCGCCGAATTGCCGACCAGCACCGGCACGTTGCGAACTTCGACTGGCCCGATTTGCAGCCGGTCGATCAGGCCCGGGCGGGCCTCGATGCCGCCGAAGCCCACGAGCCGCGTCGAGCCGGGCCCCATCGTGACGCCGGCTGCTTCGGCCGCCTGCCTGGTAATTAGTGTGTGCTGCGCGCCGGTGTCGATGAAGACCAGGGGCAGTCGTGTGCCATTGACCTCGGCCTCAATGGCGTTGAGCGCGGCTGGAAGCGTCTCGGGCTGCGAATCGGCGATTGGCACCTGGCCCCGAAACGATTCATTGCTGGCGTCGTACGGCACTCGGCCAATCAGCGCATCTCGCCAAAAGCCAAGCATCTGCAAGCCGTCCAGGTCAGGCGGCAACAGAGCGCGCAGTTCGTCGAACTCGGGAGATTTGACCGACTGCCGGTCGCGGCAACGTGCCGTCAGCCAGAGCTTGAGCGCTTGCTCGGCCAGGAGCGGATCGACCCGGCATGCGCCACCAGCAGCCGCCAGGGCCGACGAAGCGGCTTCGCCATGGCTGCCCATGGCCAATTGTGCTTCGGCCTTGAGCAGCAGCGTGTGCGGCGATGACTCGACCGAGCGTGTCGCGGCAGTGACAAAACCAGGCAAGTCGCCGCGCTTTCGCAAGGCGGCCAACTCCAGGGCCACGGCGTCTTGCTGCGGGCGAACGACTTCGCCGGGCGATTCATTCAGGCCAGCGACCTCGCTGTCGTCAGCGCGCGGCGCACCGCCGGCCCGATTGCAGCCGGCCAGGCTCAGCAGGCCGCCCGCGGCGCACAGCCAGATGACGCAAGTTTTGAGTCGATTGCCACGAGTTGTCATCGGCTGACGCCAAAATGCACGGGAGAACGACCTTTCGCCGGACGGAGAGTTTGGGGATACCTTGATTTTCGCTCATCCTCGGCAAGGCGGCAACGTCAGCCGGCCTTCGGCGGCGGGACGGCATGCCAGGCCTGCCCCCCCAGGGCTTGCGGGCAGCGGAAACCTTTGAAACACTGCTTTGGCGGGTCCGATTCACCTCGAAGAAGGAATGTGCCGGTTATGAGAGCTAATCCTGTCAAACGTGTTTTGCGAGCGGGACAACCATCGTTCGGCACCTGGCTGTCGTTGGGCGACCTGTTCGCGACCCGAATTCTGGCCCGCATGGACTTTGCCTGGCTGACACTCGACATGGAGCACTGCGCGATCGACTGGTCGCAAGCGGCCATGATTTTTGCCGCCATTGCCGATGCCGGCGGCGTGCCACTGGCCCGGGTGCCCAAGGGCAACCACGACTACATCAAACGCACGTTGGACGCCGGCGCTTGGGGCATCGTGGTGCCCATGGTCGATACGGTCGAGCAGGCCAAGATCGCCATCGCGGCCGCTAAGTATCCGCCAACCGGCAATCGCAGCCTGGGAGGCGGCATGCACGCCATGAACTTTGACACGACCAGCG
>CAZPED010000527.1:0-3364 GCA_964585335.1 uncultured Planctomycetaceae bacterium
ATACGCCGGGCGGCTCGTCGAGTGGCTCGGCGGCCGCCACGGCCGTGGGCATGTGCTTTGGCGCCATTGGCTCGCAAACCGGCGGATCGATCACGCGGCCGGCCAGCTACTGCGGCGTCGCGGGACTTAAACCCACGTTCGGCCGCGTCAGCCGCGCGGGGGTCGTACCGGTGAGCTTTCATCTCGACCACGTCGGCGCCATGGCCCGTTCGGCGGTCGATTGTTCCCTGATCGTGCAGGCCATCACCGGAGACGACCCGCTCGATCCGGCGTGCAGCGCGGGCCACCGGCTGGCTCCGGCCGGCGCGTTCGAGGGACGGTTGCCTTCGCCGCGCCTCGGCGTTTTGCGAGCGTTCTTCTTCGATCAGGCCGATGCCGAAACGGCTCAGCTAATCGATCGGGCGATCGACAAACTGGCCGCGGCAGGCGCGCAGGTTGCCGACGTGCCGCTGCCGGCCGGGTTCGACCGGGTACACGAATTGCATCGCCAACTGATGGCTTGCGAAGCGGCCGACTATCATCGCCGCACGTTTGGCGCTCCGCGCCCCGAATACAGCGCGAACATGGCCGGACTGCTCGATGAAGGCCTTCGGGTCACGATCGCCCAGTACCAGGCGATCATGAGCCATCAGCGCGGTTTTGCCCAGGCGGTGGCGCGCAGTCTGGCGGGCTTCGACGCGCTTGTCACGCCGGCAACCCTGACGCCTGCGCCCGCGACACTGACGACCACGGGCGATGCCCGCTTCAATTCGCCCTGGAGTTATGCGGGCGTGCCCACCGTGTCGCTCCCCTGCGGATTGTCGGCAGGCTGCATGCCGGTATCGTTGCAACTGATTGGCGCGCCGTGGACGGAAATCAGCCTGGCGCAAACGGCCGACTGGTGCGAGCGGCAAATCGGTTTTGTGGCCACGCCGCCGATCGCCTGAACCGAATGCTTGCCACAAGAGCGAGGGCCGCCAGCGGGCTACTCGCCCAGTGCGCCCAGGCTGGTCAGAAATTCCGCCATTTCGCCCGCCGCGTGAGCGTTGCCAGCGCTACGGGCTTGTTCGATGCCGTCGCGCAGTACAGTCCGGGCTTCATTGACGCGGCCCAGTCGGGCCAGTTGCTGGCCGGCCATGAAGAACGCCGGTACGTACGGTGGGTTGGCCGCGGTCAAGCCGCGCAGTTCGGCCAGGCTGCGCTCGTGGTCGCCTTCTTTTTCCAGCTCGAGCGCCAGGCTGTAATGCAGAAACTCGTCGGCGGGATCGTCGACGAGCATAGCTTCGATCTTTTCGCGGCGCGTGGGCGACATGCTGCTGAGTTCGAGACCTTTAGGCCTTCACCGGTTCCATGCCGTGCGCCTGCTCGTAGGCCGAGATCTTGTCGGCGTGCTCGAGCGTCAGGCCGATGTCGTCCAGACCGTTGAGCAGGCAATGCCGGCGGAACGGCTCGACGTCGAAGGGAATCTTCAGGCCCGTCGCATCGCTGATCGTGCAGCTTTCCAGGTCGACGGTGAGCTGATAGCCACCTTGCGCGGCCCGTTTAAGCAACTGGTCGACCGTGGCCTCGTCGAGCCGAATCGGCAGCATGCCGTTCTTGAAGCAATTGTTGAAAAAAATGTCGGCAAAGCTCGGCGCGATGACGACGCGGAACCCATAGTCGTGCAGCGCCCAGGGAGCGTGCTCGCGGCTGGAGCCGCAGCCGAAATTGCGGCGGGCGATCAGAATCGTCGCCCCCTTGGCCGCCGGCTGGTTCAACTCGAACTTCGGGTTGGGCGAGCCATCGTCGTTGAACCGCCAGTCGAAGAACAGGAACTGGCCGAAGCCGGTCCGCTCGATCCGCTTGAGGAACTGCTTGGGAATGATCTGGTCGGTATCGACGTTGGCCCGGTCCATGGCCGCGGCCAGACCGGTGTGCTTGCGAAACGGTTCCATGGCTCGTCTTCCTCGATAACGGCGGGTGCGCGAAGGCAGTGCCCAGCCGGCGATTACGATTTCTTGTAGTCCCACTGGCGAATATCGACGAAATGCCCGGCAATAGCCGCGGCGGCGGCCATGGCCGGCGACACCAGGTGGGTGCGGCCTCCTTTGCCTTGGCGGCCTTCGAAGTTGCGGTTGCTCGTCGAGGCGCAGCGCTCGCCCGGCTCAAGCTTGTCGGGATTCATGGCCAGGCACATGCTGCAACCGGCCTCGCGCCACTCGAAGCCGGCCTCTTTGAAAACGCGGTCGAGCCCTTCGGCTTCGGCCTGCCGCTTCACCTGGCCGCTGCCGGGAACGACCATCGCACCCACGCGGTCCGAAACCTTGTAGCCGCGGGCCACGGCGGCCGCCGCCCGCAGGTCTTCGATGCGGGCATTGGTGCACGAGCCGATGAACACGCGATCGATCGCGATCTGGTCGATCCGCGCGCCGGGCTTGAGCGCCATGTAGTCGAGCGCGCTGCTCACGGTTTTGCGGTCGGCCTCGGAGCCGGCTTTGGCCGGGTCGGGCACGTTGCCGGTGACGGGCGCCACCTGGCCGGGGTTCGTCCCCCAGGTCACCTGCGGCAGCACGTCGGCGGCGTCGAACACCAGCACCTTGTCGTACACCGCGCCGGGATCGGAAGGCAACTGCCGCCAGCGGGCCACGGCGGCGTCGAAGTCGCGCGGGGCGAACTCGCGGCCACGCAGGTAGGCAAACGTGGTCTCGTCGGGAGCAATCATGCCGGCTCGGGCGCCAGCCTCGATCGACATGTTGCAGACCGTCATGCGTTCTTCCATCGACAGCGCGCGGATGGCGCTGCCGGTGTACTCGATGCAATAGCCGGTGCCGCCATCGGTCGTCAGTTGGCCAATCAGGTACAGAATCAAGTCCTTGGCCGTTACGCCGGGAGCGAGGCGTCCGTCGATGCGCAGCTCCATGGTTTTGGGGCGCGATTGCAGCAGCGTTTGCGTGGCCAGCACGTGCTCGACTTCGCTGGTGCCGATGCCGAAGGCCAGCGCGCCAAACGCGCCGTGCGTGGCCGTGTGGCTATCGCCGCAGACGATCGTCATGCCGGGTTGCGTCAGCCCGAGCTCGGGGCCGATGATGTGCACGACGCCTTGCTTGGGGTCGAACAGGTCATACAGCCGGATGCCGAACTGTCTGCAGTTCTCGCGCAGGGTGTCGATCTGCTGCTTGGAAATCGCGTCGGCGATCGGCAGCGACCGATCCGTGGTGGGAATGTTGTGATCGGCCGTGGCCACGGTGCGCTCGGGACGGCGGACTTTGCGGCCCGAGAGCCGCAGCCCCTCGAAGGCCTGGGCACTGGTAACCTCGTGGACCAGTTGCAAATCGATGTAGAGGATGGTTTGTTTGCCCTCTTCGGCCAGGACCACGTGGTCGTCCCAGATCTTGGCAAACATGGT
>CAZPED010000528.1:0-3363 GCA_964585335.1 uncultured Planctomycetaceae bacterium
CGCTGGTCTGGGGCGAGTTCCTTCGCTGGCGTGGCAGCCTGGCACACCCCGCGTGCCCAGTACCTCCATCTTCGAGCCGTGTACTCCTCAAGGGTTAGAGTGGTCCGGAAGTGCCGTAGAGCTTGCCTAGTCGATAGCGATCGGGCGGCGAGGTGCGGAGCGAGGCGGCGTTCTGGACAAAGTTTCGGGTCGCGCGGGCCGGCCATGGCCGAGAGAACGCCCGGCCGGCAAAGCAATTGGCCCGGCGGTCGCCGACGCGCCGCGGGCCCAGGGCACTCGGCAGGGCGGCCAACCGACCGGCTGTCGGCTCAATCCCTGGCGCCGCGAGTGCGGAGCAACTGGTCGGAGCGGTAGCTCCAGGCGCCAAGGACGCTTTTGCCTTCGTGATCGCGGGCCGTGGCGTCGGCGCGGGCGGCTAGCAGCAGCTTGACGCAGTCGTGCGAGTGCTGGGCGGCATGATGCAGCGGCGTTTTGCCCAGCGTGTCGCGGGCGTTGACGTCGGCGGCGTGGGCCAAGAGCAAACGAACGATTTTGGGCCAGCGATGGATCGTCGCCGCCATCAAGAGCGTGTGGCCGTGCTCGTTGCGGGCATCAGCCTGGCCGCCTTGGTCAAGGTAGCGTTCAATGGCTGTGATCGCGCCACGCTCGACAGCTTGAAACAGCGGCAGCGTCTCACGCTCGGGCTCGTCGTCGCAAGTATCGTAGGTCAGCATGCCGAGGAAATCGTGGAACGAGTCGGCCAGCCAATAGAAGCTGGGCTCCTCGTCGGAAATCCAGAACGCCGAACTATCCCAGTACCAGACGCCTTGAAAGTCGGATTGCGGGCCGACGAGCTTGAGCGCTACGTAGTCGCTGCTGTTACAGTGAGCGATCGGGAAGAACTCCCTGGCATCCGGTCGCTGAGCGTTTCTGTCCACCAAACAAAACCGTTTCTCTCCCAACCGTCGTTTGGCTCGCCGATAAAGTCACAGAGTCCGGCACCCGTCACATACTTAGTTGGATGCGGAATCGAAAACCGAACGGTTCGAACAAAGTCGCCGCCATTGAACTCCAGCAGAAAGTCGGCGTACTCACGAGGAAACCGCCGCTTCAGCTTGCGTTGGAGTTCCTCGAGCGCCGCCGGAGTTAATGGAGGATCGTCGCAGTCTTGCAGGAGCTCAAGGACCGGGAGGGGTGGGACCATGCGGATACGAGGTGCTGCTGCCGGCGTTTCTGAATTACCTTTCGGCCCCGTGAGCGCGGAGCAACTGGTCGGTGCGCAGGCTCCAGTTTCCTAGCACGCTCTTGCCTTGGTGGTCGCGAGCCGTCGCGTCGGCGCCGGCGGCCAGCAGCAATTTAACGCTGTCGTGCGAACGTCGGGCGGCATAGTGCAGAGGCGTTCTGCCGAGCGCGTCGCGGGCACCGACGTCGGCCGCGTGGGCCAGCAAATGGCGAACGATCTTCGGCCAGCGGTAGATGGCGGCCACTGTCAACAATGTCTGAGAGCGCTCGTTGCGGGCCTCGACCTGACCTCGTTGATCGAGGTAGCGCTCGATGGCGGCGAGTTCGCCACGCTCGACGGCTTGAAACAGCGGCAGAGTCTCTTCCAGCCGAGGGTCGCAGTCAGACGGTGTCAGCATGACCAGGAAGTCGCAGAAGTGAAAGGACAGCTGGCACAGGCTGGGTTCCTCGGCTGAATTCCACTGGGCCGAACTTTCCCAATACCAGACGCCGCGAAACTCGCAATGCGGCCCGACGATCTTGAGCAGGACATAGTCGTTGTCGTTGCAGTGAGCGATCGGCAGAAAGTTTTGCGGAAGTCGGTTTCTCAAGGCTGCCACCTGCCGCACGAGGCTGTCGGTCTGCCAGCCGTCGCAAGGCGCGCCCATGAATGATCGCAGCAGGACTGTGGGGCCGAGGTTCTCGGCGTGGGGCACGGTGAACTCGACGTCGCGAATAAACGTGCCGCCATTGAATTGCAGCAGGAAATCGAAGTATTCGCAGGGAAAGCGGCAGCCGACCCGTTGCTGCACGTACTCCAAGGTCCACTCGTCGAGCGGCGGATCGTGGCAATCTTGCAGCAAGTCGAGAATCGGGTACGAAAACATGGCTGGCGAGCCGACCTGCCGCGCTGGGGGGCCTTGGGCAGCCGCGGTCGTTATGGCGTTTGACCGTCGGTTGCGAAGTCACGGAGTCCGCCAATGTAGTCGAGCAAAAGGTCGAAGTCTTGAGAAACCCGTCCGCTCACAGAAAACGGCTGACAACTTGAGGCAGCGCGGCGGCGAAAACTGGCCAAATTGATCGCGTCGGGGGCGTCGCCGAGCGAATGGGCGGGCCATGACAGGCGTCGGGGTAGGGGGTACATTGGGCGGACGTGTTTCCGAATTGACGACGTCTTGCTCGAGGGCTCGAATGGATCCTGCCGCCACGCCTGCGATGGTCGTCGATGGCCCCACGGTTTACCGCAACTTACAGCGGCTGGCCGCCTATGCCGACGAACACGAGTTCGACGTCCGGCCGCATACCAAGACGCACAAGGCGCGGCAGGTGGCGGCGCTGCAAATCGAGGCCGGCGCCGTCGGGCTGACGGCCGCCAAGGTGGGCGAAGCGGAAATGATGGCCGAAGTTTCCGGCGACGTGCTGGTGGCTTACCCGGCCATCGACCCCGTGCGCACCGCGCGGCTGGCACAGCTGGCGCGCCACGGTACGATTCGCGTGGCGGTCGACTCGCGAACAGGCGTGAAGAAACTTGCCGAGGCCGCTAACCGCAAACGCGTGACCCTGGGAATCATGGTCGACCTGGATGTGGGCATGGGCCGCACCGGCGTGCAAACCCCTTCCGAATCGCTGGCCATTGCGCAGCTGGTCGATTCGACCCCCGGCCTGCGCTTGGATGGGCTGTTCTGCTACCCAGGGCACATTGGCCTGCCCATCGACCAGCAGGCCGAGCCGCTGCGGGCCGTTTCGGACAAGCTGGCCCACACGCTCAAGCTGTGGGGCGAGCATGGGCTGCAAGCCCGAATCGTCTCGGGCGGGTCGACCCCCACGCTGTTTCAATCGCACCTGGTGCGCGAGTACACGGAGATTCGGCCGGGCACCTACGTCTATTATGACATGAACTGCGTTCGCGGCGGATTCTGCACACTCGACGACTGCGCTGCCCGAATTATTTGCACCGTGGTGAGCAACGCGGTGCCGGGGCAGGTAGTGATCGACGCGGGCACCAAGACCCTGACGAGCGACCGCTCGAGCGTGCTGCCCGAGAGCGGGCACGGCTACGTGGTCGAGTATCCCGAGGCGCGGATCGTGAAACTGACCGAGGAGCACGGCCAGGTCGACGTGCGCGACTGCCAGCGCGTACCGCAACTGGGCGAGCGGGTCACG
>CAZPED010000529.1:0-3356 GCA_964585335.1 uncultured Planctomycetaceae bacterium
CTTTCAGAAATGATCCTTCGTAGCAGTCTGGCAGCCGCCGGTGCCGACAACGTAGCTACGGGGCCGGCGTTTGTGACTCGACCAGCAGGGCCAAAATCGCCTGCGCGTAAACGCGATGGCCGAAGTCGTTGGGGTGATTAACGCCATTGCCGGTCAGATCGACCTCGCGCTTGCGTTCGAGCATCACCTGCCAAATGCCGGTCAGGTCGGCCAAGGCTACCGACGGACCAACCAACGACGCCAGCGCATCGCGATAGCGGGGAAACATCTCCCGCGGCGTGTGGCGCCACTGGGCATTGCCAAGCATGGGCGAAACGAGAATCACCTCGGGCTTGCGGGGCGCTCGGCCGATCCGCTCGAGCATCGTGGCGATTCCCTGGCGGAAGGCATCGGGGTCGCGGCGCCCCACGTCGTTCATGCCGTAGGCAATGATGATCAGATCGGGGTCCGTGGCCAGCAGCGCGTCCAGGTCGGCCAGCCCCTGATTGACGCTCCAGCCGGCAATCGCGCGATTATGAAACACCACCTCGCCGCCGTAGCTGGCTCGCAACTGGGCGGCAACCAGTTCTCCGTAAGCTGGCATCCAGGGACTGGCCTGCGAAAACGCCGATGCATTGTAGCCCTGTGAGATGCTGTCGCCGCTCAAGCCAATGACCAAGCGTTGGCGCTTGCGCAGCCGCTCGAGCGTTTTGGGCAGCTGGCCGCCCGCGAAGGCCGGAATATTGCCCGGCCAGGCTCCTGGCGTGCGGCGGTACGTGATCTCAACCTGCTGGTCGTGAAACCAGTGGCCATTGTCAAACAGCACATACCGCGTGGGGTCGTTGGTTTTCGCCGCGATGCTACGGGGCGCATCTTTAGGCGGAAACAGCTCAGCTTCGGCAAGCTGCCCAATGCGACTCTCGGTAGTCAGCTCGATCATTCCGTCAGAGCCGACGGACTGAAAGTCGCGCCCAGGCTCGAACACGGTCGCACCGTCGGCGCTCTGGACCGACAGAATCTCGCGGGGAGGGAACAGCAGCCGCGCATTGGCAGTCTTGGCGCCGCCCTCTTTGACAAATAGCACGCTCTCCCGGTGGATGGTGGGGGCGGACCAGATCGGTTCGAGCAAGTGCAGCTTGGGAAGCATGACCTCGATCGGCTCGCGCGGCGGCTCCGCGGAGGGCAAACGCGCGCTTGCCAATAGCAGGCCGAGCGTCAGGGTAGTCGTGAGCAGCCAGCCGCGATTTGACGCGCGACCCCAACCGGGGGCACAATGGCGCGCTCGCGATCTCAGTGGGCCAGCAGGCCGGCGGTCAAGTGCCACGCGCAACGGGCGGATTGCAACGAAGTTCAACTGACGAGGAAGCATCACGTGATCGACCACATGTGGGTAAGTTGCTGTTTGTGTGCGACGGTGCTAGGCAGTGTAACAGCGGCGGCCCGCGCGGGCGACGCCGCGGCCAGCGACAAGACGAATTGTCTGGTCTATGTGGGCACCTACACGGGTCCCAAAAGCCAGGGCATCTATCAGTTTCAGCTGGATCTGGCCGGCGGCAAGTGCACGTCGCCCGTCCTGGCGGCCGAGGTGAAGAACCCGTCCTTCCTGGCGATCCATCCGACGACGAAATACCTTTACGCGGTGAGCGAAATCAGCGATCCGGCCAAGGGGCGCACAGGCGGCGTGAGTGCCTTTACCCTTGACCGCGCGACCGGCAAGCTTACGGCGCTCAACGCGCAGTCGTCCGGAGGCGCCGGCCCTTGCCACCTGGTCGTCGATCCGAGCGGCCGCAGCGTGCTGGTGGCCAACTACGGCGGCGGCAGCGTGGCAGCCTTGCCGATCGACGCCGACGGCACGCTGCGTCCGGCCGCGGCAAAAATCCAGCACACCGGCAGCAGCGTCAACCCCTCGCGGCAAAAAGAACCGCATGCCCACTCGATCAACGTCGATCCGACCGATCGGTTTGCGATTGCCGCCGACCTGGGCCTCGACAAGCTGCTGGTTTATCGCTTCGATCCGGCCAGCAGCAGCCTGAGCGCCAACGATCCGCCGTCGGCGGCCGTGCCGCCTGGCTCGGGCCCACGGCATTTTGCCTTTCATCCCGATGGCAAATTTGCCTACGCGATCAACGAGATTCTCTGCACGTTGACGGCCTTTGCCTACGATGGGCAGCGCGGCGTGCTGACTGCCCTGGAAACTGTCACCACGCTGCCGGCCGGCGAGACGCTCAAGCCCGAGTACAGCACGGCCGAAGTGCAAGTGCACCCCTCCGGCAAGTTCGTCTACGGTTCGAACCGTGGGCACGACAGTATTAGCGTGTTTGCGGTGGACCCGCAGCGTGGCAAGCTCACGCCGGTGCAGAACCAGCCGACGCTGGGCAAGACGCCGCGTGGCTTCGGCATCGACCCGACCGGGCAGTTCTTGTTGGCCGGCAACCAGGATTCGCACACGATAACCGTGTTTCGCATCGACGCCCAAACCGGCCGCCTGTCGCCAACCGGCCAGCAGGTCGAAGTGGGCACGCCGGTGTGCGTGAAGTTTGTGCTACGTTGAGCGTACGTTCGTCAATTGGTCGATCTCTTGTCAGAACCGGAGTCAGAAATTCCCATGATTACCGTAGGAATGAACTATCACGTGTTGCCGGGCAAGCAACACGATTTCGAGGAGAAGTTCAAAGCCGTGTTGGCGGCTCTGCAAGCGGCGGGCGGACACACGAGCTCAAACCTCTGGAAGGACGTGGCCGACGATGCTTCGTACATGATCACCAGCCAGTGGTCGGACGAGCAGGCCTTTACCGATTTCATTCACAGCCAGGCGTTTCGTGACGTGACCAATTGGGGCAAGGAGCAAATCTTGTCGACCCGGCCCCAGCACAAAATCTACAAGCATTAAGCGTCGACCCAGGGCGGCAATATCGAGAAAAACGGCCTTTCCGTGACCTAGACTTGCGGTAACCAGTTGCTGGCCCTGCCTGCTGGTGTTGCAGGGCGCGACCACCGTCGAATCTCACGAGGTTACGGAAATGGCATCCACCACGATGCCGGCAGGCCGCGAGGGGCTGCTGGCGGCGCTACTTTCGGAAGAAGCCTTTCGTCCGGCCGAGCCGCGCTCGCTGGAAGAAGCCGGACTGCCCGGTTCGCTCGTCGAATCGCTGATCTGCAAATACTTGACCGTGGTGGGGGTGAGCAGCGGCCGGGCCATTGCCAACCACCTCTGTTTGCCGTTTGGCATTCTGGAGCCCCTCTTTCAAAGCCTCCGCACCCGGCAGGTAATCGTGCATACGGGCTCGGCCCCGCTGAGCGATTACAGCTACACGCTCACCGAGCAAGGCCGCACCCGCGCCCAGACGTACTTGGAGGCCTGCGCCTACATTGGGCCG
>CAZPED010000530.1:0-3342 GCA_964585335.1 uncultured Planctomycetaceae bacterium
CGCGTGTCGAGCAGCGCCGGCAGGTTCTGCCACGGCCCCTGAAAAAATTGGGCACGCACGCCCAGCTCCTGGGCCAGTGCCTGCGCCAGATCGACCTCGAAACCGACCATCCGCCGCGGGTTGGCCGGGTCGGGATACACGTACGGCCCGCCCCCCTCGGCGTCGGCCCCCCAAACCAGCTCGCCTCGGGCCCGAATCTCGGCCAGCGTATCGCCGCATGCCAGCTCGGCGCTGGCCAGCAACCCCAGCAATCCCCACAGCCAGCAGCAAGCGCGCATCAATCCGGTCTCACCTGCCCGAAAAACTGCATCCCCGCCGGGTCGCATCCCTGACTCGCCCCTTCGACACGCCCCCGCACGCCATGCCCGATATTGACCGGCCAAAAACGGCCCGCGCGAGACGCCGAAAACCCATCTTTCCGCAGTTCACCGGGCAATGCAAGCGCAATCGACCGCTGGCGGAACGTGCGTTGCGGTCAGTTGCCCTGGCCAAACGCCGTGCGCAGCGTTTGCTTGTTTTCGGGGCCATCGCGGATATCGTGTGCCACGGGCGGCTTGCCGCCAGTGCTCCCGCCTCCCGCCCCCAAGACTCGCGCCCCACGAGCGAATAAAGTGGTAGGGAGTGCCCGCGTATCAGGGCTCTCCCCGATTCGACCCCGGAACTCACTCGATGATCTGTTCGCTAATCGGTTGGTGCGTGTTCGGTCTGTTCGTCGGAGCGCTGGCGCGGCTGATCTGGCCGGGCCGCCATCCGTTGGGGCTATTGGGCACTATGATCCTGGGCGTGGCCGGTTCGGTCGTGGGGGGCCTCGTCACGCTGGCCCTCCGTGGCGGACCCGAACCCTATCAGCCGGCCGGCTACCTGATGTCGATCCTGGGCGCGTTCATCGTGCTGTGGCTGGTCGGCAACGCTTCAAGCCAGCGCGGGCAATACTAGTTTGCACGGCCCAATTGGCCTCCGCCCAATTGCCCTCCGCCCGATTGCTCTGCGGCTGTGCTCTGGTACAACTGCATCGCGGTGCTCGCCCCCGATCTTCGGCCCAAGGGCTATTTCTGCTGGTTCACTCTCAAGACGCCCCATGCCCAGCCCAGCCACCACGGTTAACGAGTATCTCAACGGGCTGCCGGCCGACCGCCGGGCCACGCTGCAAACGGTTCGCCGGGTGCTGCGACGGCATCTCGACCGTGGCTTCCAGGAGGGCATCCAGTACGGCATGATCGGCTACTTCGTGCCGCACCGCGTCTATCCGGCCGGATACCACTGCGACCCCCGGCAGCCGCTGCCGTTTGCCGCCTTGGCCTCGCAAAAGAACTACTGCTCGCTCTACCTGATGTGCCTGTACATGCAGGGCGAGCTGCTCGAGTGGTTTCGCCGCGAGTGGTACGCGTCCGGCAAGCGGCTCGACATGGGCAAATCCTGCATCCGCTTCCAGCAAGCCGACGATCTGGCGCTCGACGTGATTGCCCAACTGCTCGAGCGGGTCACGGCGGCCAAATACATCGAGCGTTACGAGCAGTCGTTGGCCGAGGCCCGGCCGAAACGACGCAGCGCGCCGGCGGCGAAGCAGCCAGTCGCCGCCAGGCAGCGCCCGGCGACCAAGAAGCCTGCGGCGAACAAGAAAGCGCCAGCGCCGAAGAAATCTTCCGCGGCCAGGCAGGCAGCCCGGCGCAAATAGCCCGGCTCAAGCAAGCCGGGCTCGAACCTGGCTCCTCACCCCGCCTTGGGCGTCATTTGCCAGATCCGCACCTTCATGTCCTCGTGGGTCGTGGCCATGCGCAGCTGGTCGCGGTGCAGGTCGAAGTCGCGGCAAATGTCGGGCAGCTTGAAGTCGAAAAACTCGTTGGCCTGCTCCGGCTTGAAAAACAGCAGGTGGCCGCCGTCGTGCCCGCCGCTGGCGCCGATCACGTAGCCGTCGCGGTGGAAACGCACGTTCCAGATCGGCCCCTTCAGCTTGGCCGAGCTGACGTGCTGCTGCAGCTTCTCGCCTTTCTCCACGTCAATCAGCACCACCATCGGGCTGCCGATGCCGGCAAAGGCATTGGTCACTTCGGTAATGCCGCCGCAGGCCAGCCGCTTGCCGTCGGCGCTATAGTCGATGCCGCGCACGCCGCCAATGTCGGCGCCAAAGCCGGCATCGTACTTCCATAGCGCCGAGGCGTCGAACTGCCGCAGCTCCTCGCCGCTGGCCAGGTCCCACTCGCGCACGGCCCCTTTCAAATCGCCCGAGGCCAGCGTCGTTCCCCCGGGATGAAACGCTACGCTGTACACGTGGTTGGGGTGACCCACCAGCGTGGTCACGTGCTGGCCGTCGAGCGCGTTCCACACCCGCACGAGGTTGTCGTTGCCGCAGGTGGCCAGCAGGTTGCCGTCGGGACTGAAAGCCACGCCGCGGACCCAGCCCTGGTGGGCTTCGAGCGTGCGGATCGGCGTGGGGGCGGCGCCCGTGGCGTCCCACCAGATCACCTGGCCGTCGTAACCGCCGCTGACCAGGTGACTGCCCGAGGGATGAAAGGCCAGCGCTCGCACCCAGCTATCGTGCGCCACCAGCGGCGTGACCTGGCCCGAGGCCAGGTTCCAGCGCTGAATCGTGTTGTCGTAAGCCGTGGCGAAGACAAACTGCCCGCTCGGATCGAAACGGCAGCTGAGCAGGGGGCTCGTGTACTTGAACTCCCCCACGGCGTGCGTCTGTTGCGGTTGGGCCTGGGTACCGGCAGCGGGCGTGTTCATGCCAACAGCTCCGTGATGGGCGCGGCGGCCGGATCGGCCATCGGAATGGCTCGGCCCGCCGCGTCGAACTTGGCCGTCGAGTCTACCCCCACGGCCTTCAAGTACGTGTGAAACAAATGGCCATGATCGACCTCGCGGTCGGTCACCTCGGTGCCGTTGGCGTTGGTCTTGCCAATCACGGCACCCGGCTGAATGCCGCAGCCCCCCAGCGCCACCGACCAGGCCTTGCCCCAGTGGTCGCGGCCAAAGAACCGGTTGATCCGCGGCGTGCGGCCAAACTCCGACATCACGACCAACAGCGTGTTCTTCCACAGCCCACGATCGACCAGGTCGGCCACCAGCGTGGCGAACGTGCGGTCGAACTCGCCGAGCTGCTCGATGTGGAAGTTGAAGTTCTCGTTGTGCGTGTCGTAGTTCGAGTGGTTCACCTGCACGCAGCTCACGCCGTGCTCGACCAGCCGCCGGGCCAGCAGGCAGTGCCGCCCGAACTCGTGCGTGCCGTAACGCTCCAACTCCGCGGCCGGCTCCTTGCTGACGTCGAACACGTCGCGCCGCTCCATCAATTGCTTGGCCTGGTCGAACGACGCCACGAACGCGTCGCTATCGGCCGTCCGC
>CAZPED010000531.1:0-3336 GCA_964585335.1 uncultured Planctomycetaceae bacterium
GGTGCTTCATCCGGCCATCGAGGCCGACCTGGCGTACCTGGCCACGGTTTCGTCGGGCGATGTGCAGGTGGCCAGCCGCACCCTGGACGACACACGCTGGATCGTGGCCTATCTGGTCGACGACGGCCCGGTGCGCTACTACCTCTACGACCGCCCGGCGAAGCAGGCCAAGTTCCTGTTCACCAACCGCAAATCGCTCGAAGGATTGCCGCTGGCCAAGATGCACCCGGTGGTGATCAAATCGCGCGATGGGCACGACCTGGTTAGCTACCTCACGCTGCCCAAGGCGTCCGATCCCGACGGCACCGGCCGGCCAAAGCAGCCGCTACCGCTGGCGCTAGTCGTGCACGGCGGGCCCTGGGGACGCGACAGCTGGGGCTACGATCAGGAGCATCAGCTCCTGGCCAATCGCGGCTACGCGGTGCTGGCCGTCAACTTTCGCGGATCGACCGGCCTGGGCAAAAAGTTCACAAACGCCGGCAACAAGCAGTGGGCCGCCACGATGCACGACGACCTGATCGACGCCGTCGATTGGGCCATTGCCGAAAAGATTGCCGACCCGGCGCGCGTGGCAATCATGGGGGGCAGCTACGGCGGCTACGCCACGCTCGTTGGTCTGACCTTCACGCCCGACAAGTTCGCCTGCGGCGTCGACATCGTGGGTCCTTCGAACCTGCTGACGCTGCTCAATTCGATTCCGCCGTACTGGGCGCCGATGCTGCAAATGTTCAAGGACCGGGTGGGCGACCCCACGACCGACGAAGGCAAGCAGTTGCTCAACGAGCGCTCGCCGCTGAACCTGGTCGAGAAGATCAAGCGGCCGCTGTTGATCGGCCAGGGGGCGAACGACCCGCGCGTCAAGCAGGCCGAGGCCGACCAGATCGTTCGCGCGATGCAGCAGCGCAAGATACCGGTCACCTATATTCTGTTCCCCGACGAGGGGCACGGCTTTGCCCGGCCGGCCAACAACCTGGCCTTTTACGCCGTGGCCGAAGCGTTTTTGGCCGAGCACCTGGGGGGCCGCTTCGAGCCGATCGGCAACGACCTGGCCGGTTCGACCATCCAGTGCCCCGAGGGAGCCGCGCAAGTGCCGGGGCTCGAGGCGGCGCTCAAAACACGGGCCAGCGAAACGTCGGCCAAACAATAGTGTCGCCCTGTCTCGGGCTTGTGGCGTGCCAGCCGTGTTTCGCCCCGCCGCTGGCAGCACTGCTGGCACAGCGCGGTGGCGGCCCGACTTTGACGGTCGCGGAGGATGTTCAAGATGTTCCCCTACTTCGTCGATAAGAAGGACTGCGTGCACCACCGGATTTTTCCGGGCGTGGACATTTACACCACCGCCGGCCAGCAGATGATGCTGTCGCTGGTGGAAATGGAGCCGCACGCCGTCGTCGAGCCTCATAGCCATCCGCACGAGCAACTGGGGCTGATGCTCGAAGGTGAAGCCGACTTCACGATCGGCGAACAAACGCAGCGCGTGCGGGCCGGACAAATGTGGCGCATTCCCGGTGGCGTCGTACACCAGGTGGTCGCGGGCGACCGGCCGGTGCGCGCCTTGGACGTGTTTCATCCTCCGCGGGACGACTACCGGTGAAACGAGCCCTGGCCTTGTCGACGAGTTGGGCCGCGCTGCTCGTCGCGAGCCTGTCGCTGGGCTGCTCCTCGCTGGCGGTCACTCGTCCCTTGCCCTGGCACAAAATGCCGCTCGACGCCTCGACCGGCTTCTACCAGTCGGCCACGATGGTCTACCGGCTCGATGCCGGACGCATGCAACAGCCGCTCGACGCGGCACGCGTCGAGGGACAGAAACTCTGGTACGAGCAGGTCGCCAGCAGCCCCATGCCCGACGAGTCGACCGGCACGCTCACGATCTCTTATCCGCATCCGGCCGGTCGGCAAGGCCTGGCGCAAGTGAAGTTCGAGCTCGACAGCCACGCCAAGAAGAAGTCGTCGGCGTGGAACTTGAACCCCTTTGCCAGTCAATCGGCCACGGCGGCGCCGGGCAAGGTCACCACGTCGCAACCCGAACTCCACGAGACCTGGGTGCTCGACATTCCCAGCGCCGAGTCGGACGGCTATTTCAAGGTGCTGGGCGCGCAAAGCTTTTACGATACCCAGCGGCCCCAATCCAACGCGGCGCACCTGGTCGTGACAATCAACGGCAAGCGGCTCGAAAAAACCTGGGACCCGATTCCCCAGTTGAACCTGCTGATTCAGCGCGTCCGCGGTCAGGGGCAACTCGTGGCCTATTCGCGGCCCGACGTGCTGGCCGGCCGCCAGGCGCCGGCGATCTCCAGCGTGCAGCACTATAACCAGGTCATGGCTCAGACCACCGGGCAGCACCCGGCGGCAGTGGCCAACCTGGCGGCCAACCCGTTTTCGATGGGTCCGCCGCTCCCCGGGCAATTCCCGCAGGGCCCCGCTACCGTGGTGGCCCAAAATCCCGCGGCGCCGTTCCCAGCGAGCGCTGCCCGTTAGCGCCGTCAGGTTTGGCGGAAATTGCCTTGCAATCATCCTCCAGGCGAGCCACAATAACGGCATGAACGCCAACTCCTCCGTGTATTTTTGGTACTTTTTTAGCCCGCCGGGTCGCGGGGCCGGAGGAGGAATCTAAAAAGTTCCATCCTAGGAAGCGACAAACACCAGCCCCGAGACCCAAAGCGTCTCGGGGCTTTTTTTGTTTCTACGATTCAACCTTTTTGCTCTGACCGAGAACATCCGTCCCACGCACGCGGCGCATCGCCGCTCGCAAGCCTCGAACTAACAGGAGTCGCTCAAGTGATCGTCGTCATGAAAAAGGAGGCCTCGTCCGCGGACGTCCAGCACATGATCCAGCGAATCGAATCGCTGGGCCTCAAGGCTCACGTCATCGTCGGCACCGAACGCACCGTGATCGCCGCCATCGGCGATGATCGCAAGACCCACAAGGAATCGCTCGAAAGCGGGCCCGGCGTGGCCGAAGTCGTGCCGATACTGGCCCCCTACAAAGTGGCCAGCCTGGAAGTGAAGCGCGAACCGACGACCGTCCGCGCCGGCAGCCTCGTGGTTGGCAACGGCACGATCGGTGTCATCGCCGGTCCCTGCTCGGTCGAAAGCGAAGAGCAGTTGCTCACCACGGCCCGCGCGGTTAAGGCCTCGGGCGCCACGGCGCTCCGCGGCGGCGCGTTCAAGCCGCGTACCAGCCCTTACAGCTTCCAGGGTCTGAAGGAAGACGGCCTGAAGCTGCTGGCCGCGGCGCGCGAGGCCACGGGGCTGGCCGTCGTGACCGAAGTCGTGGCGACCGAAGATGTCGACCTCGTGGCCCGCTATGCCGACGTGCTGCAAATCGGCGCCCGCAAC
>CAZPED010000532.1:0-3334 GCA_964585335.1 uncultured Planctomycetaceae bacterium
CCGCCAAGCTTGCCGCGTACCTCGACGACTACGCCTGCCTGGCAAATGCCTTGGTGACGCTTTACGAGGCCGATTTCGACGAGCGCTGGATCGGCGCCGCGTTGCAGCTCGCCGAGCAAATGCTGCAGCAATTTACCGACCCGGCTCAAGGCGGATTCTTTTTCACGGCCAACGATCACGAAGAGCTGATTACCCGGCAGAAGGACCTGTACGACAACGCGGTGCCGAGCGGCAACTCGATGGCGGTGCTCGCGCTGTTGCGGTTGGGCAAGCTCACCGGCCGTGCCGACTTGCTCGCAGCTGCCGAGCGCGCGCTGCGGGCCGGCGCCGCGGTAATGCAACAGTCGCCTCGCGCGGCCGGTCAGCTGTTGATCGCACTCGACATGTACTTCGGGCCGACATACGAGATCGTCATTATCGGCAATCCAGCGGTCCCGGCCACGCACACAGTGCTCGGCGCGCTGCGTCACCGGTTCATTCCCAACAAGGTGCTGGCCTGCCGGGGCGGGGCCGCCGGCCCAGCGACTGCCGCGCTCGATCCGCTGTTTGCCGGCAAAGCGGGCCAGCCGGGCGAGCCCACCGTGTATGTCTGCGAGAACTTCGCTTGCCAGACGCCGCGGCTGGGCGTCGAAGCGGCGCTGGAAGCGTGGAATCAGCTGGCCGCCGGTTGTTGAGTGCGAAACGCGTTGAGTGCCGCTTCGTAAACCGTCGGCAGCGGAACGCCGTGCCGTTCGGCCACGAGGCGGCACGACTCGAACTCGGGTGAGAACCGCGGCGTGCTCTCATCGACCCAGGCCAGCATGCCCGCCACGGGTCCCCAGGGCGTTTGCACTTCGCGAGCTTCGCGGCGCAACTTCCGCCGTTCGACCTGCCAACGCCGTATCCCCAGCGTGTTCGTCTCGCGAAACAGAATCGCTTCCACCGCCGATACGACCTGGGCGTCGCACAGCGCGGTTAGAACCACGCCCGGGCGATTCTTCTTCATTTGAATGGCGGTCGTGTACACGTCCAACACGCCGGCATCCCACAGCCGCGAAATGGCGTGCCCAATCCACTCCCCGCTCGTATCGTCCAGGTTGGTTTCCACGACCCACAGCCGCTCACTGCCAGCCGACGTGTCGACACTGCCCACCAACATTCGCAACAAGTTGGCCTGCTCTTCCAGATCCTTTTGACCGGCACCATAGCCAATCCGTTCGATACTCATGGCCGGCACGGGCCCGTACGCGTCAACCAGGCTTGCCAAAATAGCCGCGCCGGTGGGAGTCGTCAGTTCACACAAAACCTGCGATTCGGCCAGCGGCACGCCTTTGAGCAATTCGGCGGTAGCCGGCGCGGGAATCGAACAACGGCCATGAGCGATTTGGACAAAACCGGTGCCGGTAGGCACGCTGGAGCAGACGATCCGTTCGGCCCCCAGCAGCGTAAAGCCCACCGCGGCGCCGACGATGTCGGCAATCGAGTCGACGGCGCCCACTTCGTGGAAGTGTACTTTCTCGATCGTCGAGCCGTGGACCTTAGCCTCGGCCTCGGCCAGGCGGCGGAAGATGCGATGCGCCAGGTCTTTCTGCGGGGCCGTGAGCTGACTGCCATCGATCATGGCCGCAATGTGGTGCAAGTGCCGATGCTTGTGCTCGGGCTCGTGCTCGACCGTGATCTGCGTGGCCCGAAAGCCCTTCTTCTTGACTTGCTGGGCCACGAGATTGACGCCGGGCAGACCCAGCGATTTGACCGCCGCGTTGAGCGCTTCGAGGTCGACTCCGGCGTCGACCAGTGCCCCCAGCGTCATATCGCCACTGATTCCGCTGGCACAGTCGAGGTAGGCAATCCGCATGGCAGTGTGTTTCCGAGGTGAGCCTGGAGCGTTGTTCATCGTCGCGTCGATCGCGGCACCGGGCATTCTAGGACCCACGAGTCGGCATGCAAGAGGCGCCAAAGCCAAGCGCCACCGCCAGATACGCGCGATTGACCCAGTCCCGGCAACCGACTACCATGTGCCGCCCATTTGACCTGCACGTCAGATACAACACAGGAGTCGTGCCGCCGTGGCAACGATCGCCGTTCGTTCGACGCGTTCACTACCTGATACGCCCTGGGGACTGCTGCCGTCGCGGCTGCGGGTTCTGTATGTCACGACGGCCCGGCGGACAGGGGCCTGGCTGGCCGAGGCCTTTGCCAACGACAGCGCCTGCCGCGTCACGCTCGAAGAATCGTGCGGCGCCGGTGCCGGCTTAACGCTGCTGCGCGAGCAGGCCTTCGACGCCGTGCTGGTGGGCCACGAGCCGCCCGAGCTGGACGCGCTGGGATTTCTCGATGCTTTGCGCGGCGGCGGCGGCGAAGAGCCGCTCATCGTCTTGGGGCAGCAAAGCGAGCAGGAAATGGCGGCGTTGTGCTACGAGGCCGGCGCCGATCAATACCTGTGCGTCAACACCACGACCACCCGTAACCTGCTGTGGGTCGTGGCCCGCGCTACCGAGCGCCGCGGGCTGATCCGCGAGAATCGCCGGTTGGCTCAGGCCGAACGCCATCGCCTACGACAAGAACACCGCGAAACCGAGCGGCTGCTTACCGAGCAGCGGGGCATGATTCGCGAGGTCGAACCGCGCGGCGACGTAGCGGAACTCGGCAATGCGACCCTCGCCGCCCTGGGCAACCGCATTGGAGACGCCGGCGAGTGGCCCGAGCTCAACGAATCGCTGAAACATCACTATCGCGAATTGCTGCGGGCTCACGTGATTATGGGCTCGGGCAACCTGGGCGATGAAATGATATCGCTGGCCGAGCAGCTGGCCGCCGACGGCGTCTCGGCGCCGCAGACCATGCAGCTGCACGTTGAAGTGCTCGAACAGCTGGTGCAAGGTCTCGGCAGTCGCAGCGCGCGCCATGTGATGACCCGGGCCGATTTGCTGATTCTCGAGGTTCTGGTTCAGTTAGCGGAGCGATATCGCCTGCGACAGGCCGGCGCGGCAACATTTGGCCTGCGCGACTGACGCAAGCCCGGCAGAGAAAGCCCACGCCATGGATGAACGCACGACCGTTCACGAACTACGCCAGCTGGTCGAACGATTCGTGGCGGAGCGCGACTGGCATCAGTTCCACACGCCCAAGAATCTGGCGATGGCGCTGGCGATCGAAGCGGCCGAGTTGATGGAGCACTTCCAATGGCTCGACCCGCAAGAGTCGCGTGCCGTGGCGGACGATGCGGCCAAGCGGGCCGCGGCTGGCGAGGAGCTGGCCGACGTGTTGTGCTACGTAATCGCGCTTGCCAATGAGTTGGGAATCGACCTCGACGACACGCTGCGCGCAAAGATGATCAAGAACGCGCAGAAATACC
>CAZPED010000533.1:0-3334 GCA_964585335.1 uncultured Planctomycetaceae bacterium
TACCAGGCGCAGCGAGCATCGCCCTCTAGGCGGCTTTTTCCCGGGCAGCCGCCGTTTTGGCCGGACGCGTGTCTTTCCAGCGGCGGTGCAGCCACCAGTATTGCTCGGGCGCCTGGCGAATCGTTTCTTCAAGCTGATGCGTATACCAGCGCGTGATGGCCGGCACCGACAACATTTCGCTCGAAACCTGTTGCGGATCGAGTACCGCCGTGCAGCCCATCTCGTGCCGCAGCGGCCGGCCAAGCCGCCGGGCGTAGCAGAAGATCGTGGGCGCTTCGCTGCCCAGTGTGAACAGCGCGATGGCCTTGTGGCTGGAAGCCGGGCGGCCAAAGAACTCGACCCAGCATCCCTTTGGCCCGGCGTACTGGTCGCCCAGCAGGGCCAGAATTCCACCGCGACTGAGAATCTCTTCGATCTGCTGCGAGCTGCCGGTCTTCGACAAGATGTACTGGCCAGTCAGGCCGCGAAAGTCGTTCAAGAACCGATCGAGATGCGGATTGTCGAGCGGCCGCGCGATCGTATACGTCGGAAATCCCAGGATCCCCAGCACGTAGCCCGACAGCTCGAAGTTGCCGTAGTGTCCGCAGATGATCACCGTTGGCCGGTCATCGAACAGCGTGCGGATCATCTCGCGCGCTTGGTGCAAGTCGACGTAGTCGCGCCAGTTGGTGTCGTGAATTTTGCGCGGGGCATGGACCACTTCCACGATCATCAAAAAGAAGTGTTCCCACATCCGCCAGGTCAGGTCGCGGCGCTCGCGCTTGGTCAGCTGGGGATAGGCGAATCGCAAGTTCTCGTCGATCACGCCGTGGCGAATCCGCACCACGTCGCTCAGCAGCGTGGCTAGCAGACGGGCCACTTGCGCGCAAGTGCTCATCGGCAAAGCCTGTACGACGCACACGAAGATGCGCACCACCAGATAAGCCAGATAGTCTACGACGATTGTCAGCGGTCGGCGTGCCACGACGGCCAGCGGCTCCGTGTACTAAAACCCGGCCCAGTGCCAGGGCGTTTGGGCGGGTATTGTGCCACGATAGCCGATGGCGGAAAAGATCGATCATCGCCGCGGCAACCCAGAGAGCTGGCGGCGGGCCTCGTGGGTGGCATTGACATAGCACGGCCGATCGCCGACGCTATGCGTCCCATTTCGTGCAGATCCTAACGCTGGAGGAGCTGCGATGCGTGCTCGCGTTTCGACCCTTTCGATTGCGCTGGCTTCGGCCTGCGCACTAGCCGGTTGCGGCCGCTCCGCGCCGCAAGAGAGTGCTGGCCTGCCCACGGCGCAGGCCGCGTCCGTGGTTCCCGCCCAGCCGGTGCACTATGTCGCCAACGACGAGCCGGCCGCCCCTCCGACACCGACCGAGGCCACCGAGCAGCTCTCGGTGGTTGCCAGTGAGGAACCGCCGGGTTTGCTGCACGAGCGAGACGACTACGTCGTGGCGCCCCCCGACGTGCTGTCGATCAAAGTCAAATTGCCATCGCGCGAGGACGAGGCCCGCCTGTTGGGCCTCAACGGCGAGCACCTGGTGCTGCCCGACGGCGCGATCAACCTGGGCGTGAAGTTTGGCTTCGTCGCTGCCGCGGGACTGACAGTCGACGAGATCCAACGCCGCGTCCGCGAGCGTGTGGCGTCAGATCTCGAAAACTGCGATGTCACGGTGTCAGTGCAGGCACAAAACAGCAAAGTCTATTACGTCATCGTCGAGCGCGAGGACTCGGGCGACAGCGTGATTCGCGCGCCGATCGCCACGGGCAACGAAACCGTGGCCGACGCCCTCAAGCAGCTGAAAGACGTCGACGATCTGGCCAGGAAACGCATCTGGATTGCCCGGCCCAAGGCCGGCGGCCCCGACGAGATTCTGCCGGTCAATCCCAAGATCTTTGCCGCCGATCCGCCGGTCGAGCTGCTCTACCGCTTGCAACCGGGCGACCGCATTTTCATTCACGCGGACAATCCGCTGGAAGCGGCAATCGGCAAGTAACCCGCCGCGATCGTCGACGGAGCAACTTCGCGACTAGGCTTTCTTCTTGCGCGCCGCCAGCACCGGATCGGCCGCGAGCGGCAGCTTGACGGCTTTGCCCAGCTCGGCGGCCTTGTAGATGGCCAGAATGATCTCGACCGAACGGCGGCCTTCGTGGCCGTCGACGGCTGGCGCGCGATTGTCGCGAATCGCTTCGAGCACGTCCTTGAATTGCTCGGTGTGGCCGTGATGGCCAATGGCCGAAGGATCGCTGGCGCCGCCGGCGGTGCTGATGTGCTCGGCCATCCGCTTTTGAATGGCCGCGTCGGCGCGGCCCTTCTTGGCAAAGTCCCAGGCCACGACGTCTTCCTCTTCCATCGCCGCGCTCCCCTCGGAGCCGTGCAATTCGATGCGCTTCAGGTAGCCGGGATACGCCGCCGTGCTGGCCTCGATTACCCCCAGTGCGCCGTTGGCGAACTTGAGCGTGGCCACGGCCGTATCTTCCACGGCAATCCGCTCGTGGGCCAACAGGCCCGTAAAGGCCGAGATCTCGCTCACGGGTCCCAGTAGCCAGGTGAGCAGGTCGACGCTGTGAATGGCCTGGTTCATCAGGGCGCCGCCGCCGTCGAGCTCCCAGGTGCCGCGCCACGCGCCGCTGTCGTAGTAGGCTTGCGTGCGGTACCACTTCACATAGGCTTCGCCCAGCGTCAAGCGGCCGAAGCGCCCCTGGTCGATGGCCTTCTTCAGCTCGAGGCTCGACTGGTGGAACCGCGAGGGGAAGATGGCCGAGAGCTTGACCTTGTGCTTCTCGCACTCGCGAATGATCTGGTCGCAGCGCTTGAGCGTGATTTCGAGCGGCTTTTCCACAATCACGTGCTTGCCGGCCCGCGCGGCGGCCACGGCCGGCTCCAGGTGCGCGCCGCTGGGCGTGCCCACCGTCACCACGTCCACCTCGGGATCGGCCAGCATGTCGTCGAGCTTGTGATAGGCCCGGCAGCCCTGCGCGGCGGCGAAGCGGTCGGCCGCGGCCGGCATGGCGTCGAAGCAGGCCACGACCTTGGCGCCGCGAATATCGGCAATCGCCCGGGCATGAAAGTTGGCGATCATGCCGCAACCGATGATACCGAACCCGAACCCGCGCGATTTCTTGGCCACGACGACTCCCCGCTAAGCGATCTGGTGAAATGAGGAAAGCCGCGAGTTTAAGTCGCGCCGCCGCACAATTCCAGGGCCGCACGCCGGCCCGCTGCGCTACGATCCTGGCGAGCCGGCCGCCCAGGTGACCCACAATTGGATTACGGCCAACGGATTCACGCAGACATTCACTACCAGCGGCCCCACCATGCTATGCGAGAGCGGAAGAGCGTCCTTTA
>CAZPED010000534.1:0-3329 GCA_964585335.1 uncultured Planctomycetaceae bacterium
AAAAGTCCACCAGCCGAATCAACGAGGAGACACACTCGAACGTGGCGCCTTAGCAAACGTCCAGCAACAGCAACTCAGGACCGTCAAAGACCAGGTAGACGTTGCAGCCAAGCAGCTGTCCGGCCTGCACGTTCATCTCAATGACGTGCGGAAATACGGGCCTGTGCTCAATCATGTCAATTTGATCCTTCCGGTAATCACAGCGCAACGGGCAGGTGGACCAGCGGCCAGACGCGCTACCGCAATTGCCATTCGTGCCCGAACCCGGGGTCGATCAGCAGGCAAAAGCCCAAAGCGACAAATTCTAAAAGGGAGCCTGCCGAGCGACAAGCACCCCCGGGCGGCCTAAGTGCGCGGACCCGCGACAATTGCCGCTAATCCTTTGCGATAGGAAGGAAACTGGAGATCGAATCTCAATTCGGCGACTAGCCGGCGGTTGTTGATGCGTTTGTCGGCCGTGGCGCGGCTGGTCGCGGGACTTTCGGCCGCAGCAACGGTAAAGCGGGGCTGCGGCGCGCCGGCCAGCCGAGCCACCTCGGCGTAATAGTCGCGCCGCAAAACCGGATGACCATCGGAAACGACATACAGCCGTGGCGGTCGCGCGTCGCGCTCTGCCGCCAGCACGACCGCAGCGGCATCGTCCACGTGAATCAGGTTCAGCCAGCCGTCGGCCGGCGCCGCCAGCGGCTCGCCGCGGCGCAAGCCGTCGAGATTTGGCACGCGGCCCGGCCCATAAATGCCGGCCATCCGCAGCACGATGGAGCGCCTGCCCAACTGGTGCGCGGCAAGTGCCTGTTCGGCGGCCAGGCATGCCCGCCCCCCTTCGCGCACGGGCTGGCAGGGCGAGTCCTCATCGACCCACTCGCCCGACGATTGCGCGTAGACACCCGTCGAGCTGACGTAAACGAACTTTCCGGTCCGCGGATCGAGCGCATCGAGCGCGGCCTTCAAGCCGTCAACGTACACTGCGTGCATTGATGCTCCGGCCTGACGGTCGTAACCGATCGCATAGAGCACCACGTCGACTGCCGGCAACCTGGCGAGCGATTTGGGATCAAGCACATCGGCCACGATGCCTTGCCAGCCTTGCGATTGAAACTCTTGCGCTCGCGCGGCCGACCGCGTGACGGCCAGTACCTCGTCGCCCGCCTGAGCCCAGCGACGGGCCACGCGCTGGCCCAGGTAGCCGCAGCCAAAAATCAATTTGCGCATCGTGTCAGTCGTCCAATCCGCGGGGCGCGGCCTGCTGGTCGTGCCCGGCGCGCTGCGCTTCGAGATACGCGGTCAGCATGATTTGCGCGGCCAGTTTATCGAGCCGCGCTTGCCGCTTCTTTTTGCTCAAGTTCATGCCCGACAGCAACTGCTGGGCTTCCTGGGTGGTGAATCGCTCGTCGAAATAGGCGACCTCGACCCCCGTGGCCTCGGCCAGCCAAGCGCCGAACTTGCGCGCCTCGACGCTTTTCGCGCTTTCGCCGCCATGCAAGTGAACCGGCAAGCCGACGACGAACTGGGCGACCTGCTCGTTGCGGGCCAGCTGCTGGAAATATTGCCGATCGAGCGGTTCGGTGCGGCGATTGTAGTTAACCAGCGGACTGGCGAGCGTGCGCTCGACGTCGGACAGGGCGATGCCGATCCGCACCGTGCCGTAGTCGATACCCGCCACGCGTCCCTTGGCCCTATTCACGTCCGCCGTGTTCTCGTTGCCCATGGGCGCCGGTTTACCGCGCTTGGGCCGCCAGGGCAATGGGCTGGCGCTGGTCGGCAGCAACGAAATAGCCGCGCTGCAAGAACTGCAGCGTGTACTGCTGAGCCGTCGAGTCGTCCATCATCAGCGTGTGCACGACCGGCAGGACCGCGAAATCGGCAGCGCCGGCCAGGCGCGTGGTCTCGACGCTGACCACCAGGTCGTTGTCGCTTCCCAGCCAGGGGTTGTAGCCGCTTGGCGTGCCCCGGCCGCCAGCCAGAATGCCGAACTCGAAGTCGGGGGTGGCCAGCTTGGACTCGAGCGTGCTCCAGTCGCGGCCCAGGCCGCTAGCCGAGGGGCCGGCGATGGCGTGGAAAGCGCGAAACTTGCCCAAGGCCACGGCCAGCTGCGCGCCCTGGTTCGGCGGGCCCAGCATCACCATGCGTTTGATCCGCGGGTCGGGCCGACCGGCGCCATCGCCGCCACCGGCATCGGCCAAATAGTGCCGCACCACCAGGTTGCCCAGGCTGTGGGCCACGAAGTTGATCTCGTCGATCCCCTCCAGGCCTTCAATCACCTTGGCCAGCGACCTTGCATGTTCGGCTACCGAGCCGCGCGTGGTCGGGTAGTTGATATTGAAGACCGAGTAGCCCCCCTGCTCGCTCAGGTAGCGGCTCATTTTGCGCATCGCCGTGGCGCTACGGAACAAGCCGTGCAGCACGACCACGGCAGGGCCGTCCATGGGGGGCAACTGTCGGTCGCGCTTCACTTGCTCCAGCTTGTTGCGGCACTCGTCGAACGTGCCCCAGGCATGCCGCAAATTCGCTCCATCGAGTAATCGGCAATGGCCGGTGAACACGTTCCGCTGGATGTGCCACTGGTGAAAGCACAACTCGTCGGCCCAGAACTGGCGACCGCCCAGCGTGGGCGCGATTGCGTTCGGATATCCGGTACCGGCCGATTCGCCCTGCATTTCCGCTCCCCGCGTCCAGCGCCCAACGAGCAGTGGTGCGGCCGCCGCCACGACGCGGCGCGCGAACTGACGCCGGTTGACGGGGCCGGTGCTCAAAGGTAACCCTCCCAACCCCGCTCGGCAATCATTTGCACCAGTTGCCGAATCGACTCCTCGTCGTGCTTGTTGGCCACCAGCGTGGCCTGCGGCGTGTGGACCACGATCAGATCCTTGACGCCCAGCGTGACGATCACGTGGCCATCGGGGCCACGGACGATGGTGCCCTGGGTGCGCAGGCCCACGTGCTGGGCCAGAATCGTGTTGCCGGCCTCGTCGGTGCCCTGCAACCGGGCAATTGCCTGCCAGCTGCCTACGTCGTCCCACTCGAACGGCGCTTCGATGACCGCCACGTCCTTGGCGTGCTCCATCACGGCATAGTCGATCGACACGCCGCGAATCGCCGTAAACTCGCGGTCCAGCACCGCCTCGAAACTGGCCGTGCCGGCCGCCGCCGCAATGGCCCGCAAATGGGCGATCATTTCCGGCTGGCGCTCCTCGAGCGCTTGCACGATCGTGGCCGCGCGCCAGACAAAGATGCCCGAGTTCCAGTAAAAGGTGCCGGCATCGACGTACGCGCGGGCCACGTCGGCCTTGGGCTTTTCGCGAAACTGCCGCACGTGGTACACGCCCGGC
>CAZPED010000535.1:0-3325 GCA_964585335.1 uncultured Planctomycetaceae bacterium
CTGCATCAGTCCGTCGTCGTCTGCCTCGACAACGCCAAAGTCCAGACGAACCTGGTGGCGCCGCACGGCGACCGTGGCCACGGCATCGCCGGCGCGATGGAATTCGGCAAGTTCGCCAAACGACAGATCGGTTACCACGTCGGCGTTGACGAGCAGGAACGGCGCGTCCCATTGGCCAAACATTGCCAGGCAGCCTGCTGTATCGAGCGGCAGCCGCTCGTGCAAATAGTGCAAACGTACGCCGAAGCCGCGCCCTGCGCCCAGGTGGCGGCGAATCGGATCGGCCAGGTGTCCGGTAACGATCGTGACGTTGTCGACTCCCGAGTCGCGGAGCTGCCCCAGCAGCCTGTCGATCAACGGAACGCCAGCCAGCGGCAACAGGCACTTCGGCGTGGCCCGAGTAATCGGGTAAAGCCGGGTGCCCTTGCCTCCGGCCAGTAACACGGCATGCATCGAAAAAAGTCCCCCCCGGAACCGCGACGGTTGCCCGCCGCCGCACTTCTAGTCACACGCAATACTGGCTTGTCTGATACAAATCGCGGTTTGCCGCGAGCCACTCAATGGTTCGCCGCAATCCTTCGTCGAAGTCGACCTCGGCCTGCCAGCCCAATAGCTGCCGAGCTTTAACGGCGCAACCGATCAGTCGTTGTACTTCGCCAGAGTCGGGTCGCCGTCGCTCAGCGGCGTGCTCGACCGTCAGTCGCTGCCCGAGCAAGCTTTCCACCCGGTGCACGACTCCGGCAATGCTCACTCCGACGCCCGTGGACAACTGCACCACCTGGCCGATCGCCGGTCGCGACACGGCCGCCGCCAGAAAGCCGGCCACCGTGTCGTCCACGTATACGAAGTCGCGAATCGTCTCGGTGTTGCCCAGCCGAACTGGCTGGCCGGCAAGCGCCTGGGTGACGATCGTGGGAATCACGGCGCGGGCACTTTGCCGCGGCCCGAACGTGTTGAACGGCCGCGCGACGACCACCGGCAACCCGAAGTTGGCATGAAAACTCAGCGCCAGCTGGTCGGCCGCCACCTTGGTGGCGGCGTAAGGGCTTTGCGCGTGCAACCGATGCGTCTCGTCGATCGGCACTTGCAGCGGCGTGCCGTAGACTTCGCTGGTCGAGGTCTGCACCAGCATGTCGATGCCCGCTTCGCGGCAAGCGGTCAACACGTTGAGCGTCCCCAGCACGTTGACCTGTACGTAGCTTTCGGGCGCCAGGCTGCTATAGGGAATGCCGATCAGCGCCGCCAGGTGCAGCACGACGTCACACCCCTCGACGGCCTGGCGAACCCGTTGAGAGTCGCGCACGTCGCCAGCCAGCACGTCGATCTCTTCCAGCACATCGGCCGGCAGACGTTCGAGGTGGCCCCGGCTGCCCTGGGAGTTGTAATGCACGAGCGCCCGCGCCTGAGCGCCGACGCGCACGAGCGCGGCCGTCAGGTGGCTGCCAATAAAGCCCCCGGCCCCCGTGACCAAGACCCGTTTGCCCGCCAGGCTCATGCCGCCACCCTTCGTGTGCTGCCAAGGGTATTTGGTAGCTCGCGCTCGATCCGACTCAACATGGCGTTCACACTGGCGCCGATCGAGAACCCGCGCGAACGGGCACGAGCAAGCGTGCCCATTCGTCGGCGCAACGTCTCATCGACGACCAGCCGTTCGAGGCGTTCCGCCAGGTCGTTGACGTGCCAGGGCGAGGGAATTACAAAGCCGTCGCGGCCGTCCGAAATCAGTTCGGCGGCGCCGTTCGAGCGCGTGGTCAACACGGGAAGTCCCGCTGACATCGCTTCCAGCACGACCAGGCTGCACGCATCGCCAAATGTTGGCAGCATGAACGTGTCGGCCGCGGCCATGCACGCCCGCACGTCGTCCACGAATCCCAGGAAGCGGACCTGGCTTTCCAGCCCCAAGCGACGAACCAGCCGCCGGTATGAGTTGTCGCGGGCGTTGCCGCAGACCAACAAGCGTGCATGCGGGGCGGTTCGTGCCACTCGAGAAAAGGCCTGTAGCAGTGGCTGCAACCCTTTCAAGGCATAGTTGTGAGCCGCGAACATTACCGCCACGTCCAGGGGTTCCAGCCGCCATTGCGCGCGGAGCGATGCGCGCGCAGCAGCATAGTCGGTGCGGGCCGCGGCCAGTTCGATGCCCAAGGGAATCACGCACAGTCGATCGCTGGGCATGTCGAAGTAGCGACGAAAGTCGTCGGCCACGCGCTCACTGGGGGCTATGACCAGCGGACAGTTTCCGCGGCGCAGTGCCCGATCGTCGATGCAGCGATGAACCCATTGGCGAGGACTGGCCCATTTGCCCAGCCACCAGAAGGCCCTGGCCAAGCGGCCGCGCAGACGATATTGGCTGCTTCGCAGCAGTCCCGGCCGGCACCCGTTGAGCGCGATGCAGACGTCTTGCCGCCAAACGTGACCGAATCCGATGACCAGGTCGAAGTCGCCTCGGGCAATCTCTCCGGCCGAGGCCTGGGCGAAGCGATACGGCCAGAGCCAGCCCAAGCCGGGCCGCCTGTCCGCATGAATCGGATGCCAATGCACGTGCGCAGGCAGCTCGCCCTGATCGACATGGGCTGCCAGCACGTGAACTTCGTGGCCGGCCGCGTCCAGCGCGCGTGCCAGTAGGCCCACGTAGGTCTCGGCGCCGCCGCGCCGGGCTCCGACGGCAACATGATTGAGCGCCACGCGCATGGCTTAGCTGGCCAACGGCCGGACCTTGATTCGAACACTTCAAACGCCTACGGTTTGTTCGGATTACGGCAACTGTTCCCATGAGGGCAAATCGCCGGTCCACGAATGCTGCGCAAGGTTTGCCGACATTTACTTTGAATCTGGCTGCTGCCAGCGGCCGAATACGAATAGCGGTGGATTCACTCACCCTAACCATGCGCAAGCACTCCGCCGGCAGCCAGCATGAAGCAACTGCTAGCAATCACTGAAGGGCCAGACTTCGTCTGCTATCGCTATCGCTTGGCAGCCTTCAGCGACGCGCTGGCCGCGCGGGATTGGCAACTTGCCGTGCTCCCGCTGGCGCGTTCTTGGACCGGTTTTCTCAAGCAACTGTCGACGATCGCCCGAGCGGAGGCCGTCGTTCTGCAACGGCGGCTTTGCGGCTGGACGCGCCGCCGACTGATTCGGCGGGCCGCCCGCAGGTTGATTTACGATTTCGACGACGCGATGTTTTTTCGCGACAGCAATGCCCGCAAAGCACCGCGCGACCCGGTCCGCTGGCGGCGTTTTCGGCAGACGGTCCGCACGGCCGATCTTTGCCTGGCCGGCAACGATTACTTGCGCCAACAGGCAGTCGATTGCGTCGGCGTGGCGCGTG
>CAZPED010000536.1:0-3315 GCA_964585335.1 uncultured Planctomycetaceae bacterium
CGCAGACTCTGCACGATTAGGCGCTCGAACTGCCGCCGTGCATTTGTCGCAGGTACGACCGCGAGATGTCCGCGCGACTGACAATGCCGATCACGCGTTGGGAATCCCGTTCGACGACCGGCAGATCGAGCACGTCGTTGTCGGCAAAGAGCATCATGGCTCGATCGATCGGATCGCCCGGCCGCAGCGGCGCCAGGTCCCCCCGCATCAAATCGGCGGCCAGTACGGTCGATTGCAGACTGCCGACCTGGTAGGCCAGGTAAGCCTCCTCCAGGCTGATGATGCCCAGCAGGCAATTGTCCGCGTCGACCACGGGCATGATCGTGTGTGGATTGGCGCCGAACCGCCGTAGAATTCCTTCCAGGGGCTCGTCGGGACGCACCGTCACCAGTTCTTGCTTGTCGTTGAGAAACTGGGCCACGGTCATGCCCGAGAGCATCAGGCGGATAAAGTCGGCCTGATGGGCGGGCGAGCGCGAGCGGCTTTCGACTTGCGAACTGTAGATCGATTGTTCGTCGGACAACAAGAACGTGAGCGCACAGACCCACAGCGTCGGTAGCAGCAAGTTGTAACTGCCGGTCAACTCGCTGACCATCACCAGCGTTGAGAACGGGGTTTTGGCGGCCGCGGCAAAAAAGCCCGCCATGCCGATAACGACGTAGGGAGCCACGTGGGGCGCCATGCTCGGCCAGAGCTTATTGAGTAGTACGCCAAACGCGCCGCCGCCGCAGCCGCCGATGACCATCGACGGCCCGAACACGCCCCCTGAGCCGCCACTGCCGATGGTCAAGCTCGTTGTCATGATCTTACCCAGGGCGATGGCCAACAGCATGAGCCCGAACCCGGCGCTGGGCGAGACACCCGCCGGCAAGGCCACGACATCCTGCAGAATGCCGTAGCCAAACGACAGCACCGAAAGCACTTGCTGGTCGCGCTGGAAAACAAAATACAGCACCAGGCCCAACACTCCGCTGAGGAATGCTCCCAGGGCCGGCTTATAGCGCGAGCGCAGGGGCAGCTGGTGAAACAGGTAAGTCAGCCAATAAAACGTCCGCGTGTACAGCATCGCGAGAATGACCAGCGCGACGGCCAGCAGCGTGTAGGGCACAAGTTGCAGCGGATCTTCGAACGAGAGGACCGTGGCCGCGTCGGGCGTCAGGGCAAACAGCGGCGACCAGCCATAGGCGACGCCAAACGTGCAGTAGGCAATCACGCTGGCCAGCGCGGCGGGAATGATCACCTCCGATTCGAAATCGGGCGAACGGTACAGCACCTCGGCGGCAAACAGGGCGCCAGCCAGCGGCGCGCGGAAGATCGCCGCGATGCCCGCTCCCATGCCAGCGGCCATCAGGATCCGTCGCTCGGCTGGGCGCAGTCGCACGAGGTCACCGAGGAAGGACCCAAATCCGGCGCCGATTTGCGCAATGGGACCCTCGCGGCCCCCCGAGCCGCCGGTGCCCAGCGTGAGCGCGCTCGCGACGATCTTGACTAGCGGTACGCGAGGGCGAATCTGCCCCTGGCGAAAATGGTAGGCGGCGATCGCCGAATCGGTGCCGTGTCCCTCGGCCTCGGGAGCAAAGGTGTAGACGATCCAGCCGCTGAGCAGGCCGCCAATCGTGGGCACGATGAGCAACAACCAGGGGCGAAACGTCGCGTCGGTTTCGCCTAGCAAGGGCGGTTCGCCCCCAGGGGCCGTTGGCCGGTAGCCCACCAGCGCGTCGAGCGAATAGTGGAATACTAACTGGCAGGCGGCGAAAAAGACGATGGCCCCCAATCCCGCGATCACGCCCACCAGCAGCGAATAGCCCAGCACCCGCCCTTGTGGTCGCAGCCGCCGGTTGCCTAGCTCCCAGAACTCGGGAAACCAGCGCAGAGGATGTGACGGCACGACCGGGCTGGAGTTTTCCTGCTGATCCATCAACAAACCGCGCGCCGCAAGTGCTTGGCAAGAGTCGTCGGGGCGTCATTCTAGCCCACGACCACGAAAAAGGCCAAGGCGGCGTCGGTTGCGCGCCAACCAAGTTGGACAAAGACAACACGTTACGCGTTCGTAGGCACCGCGCCGTTTCGGTAACTGAGATCAGCGCTCGAGAGCGTCGCGGGTACTTACTTGGTGGAACGATCCGTGGGTTGCCGCGCGACGCCAGGCTCGATGGATTTTCCCACGGCGTCGATCTGACGGCCTACGGAGTCAAACGCTTTGCCCACGTCGCTGGCGGCCACGCCGGCCCCCTCGACCAGCTTGGCGGAAACGTGGCGTGATTGGTCGGCGACTTTTTGTTCGGCGGCACCCAGCTTCTGGCCCGCAGCCGTGGCGGCATGCTCCAAGTTGTCGGTGGCGGCTCGCAGGCGATGGCCCGTGGGTTGGGCTTGCCGCAACGTCCAATGATGTTGACCGCGGCTCAGATGGAAGCCGGCCAGCGCGTGATAGGCCTTGGCAAACGGCTTGTCGAGCTCTTCAACCGACTTGACCGCCCGCTGTTCGACGCGCCGTCCCAGGTTATCGAGATCCTCGGCCGCGTCGGAGAGCGATTTCTTGGCGTCAATGCCGGCATCGTTGGCGGCGGCCCGCAGTCCTTTGGCTGCCTGACGGATACGGCTGGCCGCGGCGCCAAAATCGACCTGCACGAAATAACTGCGGGCGGCGGCCAACTGCTTGCCCGGATCGAGCACGCCGGATTCGGCCGACAGATCGGGCGTGGTGAAGACCTTGGGGGGCGTGGTCTTGAAGGGAGAATCGAGATCGTCGCCGACGGCCCAGCTGGAGAGCAGCAACACCATCAGCAGTCCCGTGAGTTCGTGTCGTCTCATGGCCCTACTCCTGTCGCGTAACCGGACGATCCTTCCCAGCTGCTCGGTGAGCAGCGGCCGCTCGGACGGCGGCAGAATATATCGCCTTCAGGCGATTCGGCGAACAGCAGTGCGCGGCGGACAGGTCTTCATTGGGCCCGGCTTTGACGGTTCCAAATCGCATTAGTTGGAAGTTGGCTGCGCGCATGCAAGGTGTGCCCAGCGGCACAGCTCACGGCTGCGCCTCATCGGTTGCTCCAGACAATTTGTGCGAATTCCAGCTGGATAGTAATTCTCAAGCAGAAGCGTGCGGATTAGAATCTGCATCCTCATCTCGCAAGGTTTCCCTGTTTGAGCATTGGATGGTCATGAAACGCTCACGTTTTTGGCGGGTGTCGCTGTTGGTTTTGGCCGTGCTGGTAAGTCTGGCGGTCCTCGGTCATCGATACTCGGTGGAGCTGCGGGCACAATCGCCCGAGGCGGCCGGCGCGGCGCCGCCGGCGGCGGGCTCGCCATCGGCCACGC
>CAZPED010000537.1:0-3302 GCA_964585335.1 uncultured Planctomycetaceae bacterium
CCACCACGTTTGGCCTCTCGGCGTACTGGTTGGAAGCGGGCCTGGCGAATCTGGCCCGCGCGCAGTGGAACGAGGTCACTCGGCCCGAGGAATTGGCCAGGCTGGTGAAAGCGGGCCTGTCGCAGTTGAGAGGCAAGACGCCATGAGCCAAATGACTGACGCCGCGGGGGACGAGCCGCGCCGCGGCAACGACATGTCGCACGACGTCGCCTATACCGATGCCCTGGCTAGCGTGCAGCACGCCATCGGACAGTTTGCCGGGTGCAGCGAGGCCGAAAAGGCCGCCTTGACCCGCGAGCTGGCCGAACTGGAGGCGATCTCGCGCAAGCTCGAAGAGGGCCGGGTCGAGATCGTCATCTTCGGCGAGATCGACACCGGAAAATCGGCGCTGATCAATGCCCTGGTCGGCAAGTCGGTGGCCCAGGTCGACGTGCGCGGCGGCTGGACCAAGGAAGTCTGGAGCGCCACCTGGAACGGCGCGGGCTACGTGGTGCCCGGTTTCGAGCGATCCGAAGTGGTGCTGCTCGACACCCCGGGCATCAACGAAGTCGAAGGTGCCGAGCGCGCGGCGCTGGCCCGCACGGCGGCTGCCCGCGCGGATCTGATCCTGTTCGTCACCGATTCCGATTTGAACCACACCGAGTACCAGGCGCTCAAGGAGCTGGCGTCCAGTCACAAGCCGATCATCCTGGTGCTCAACAAGGTCGACAACTACACGTCCCAGCAGCGGGCCCAGTTGCGCGAAGCCCTCACCGACGGTCGCCTGCGGGGGCTGGTCGATCCGGCCGACGTCGTCGAAACGGCGGCCGACCCGTTGCCGCGCGAGTACGTCATCGAGGCGGCCGACGGTTCGCTGCGCAGCGAGTACCGGCAGCCGCCACCGCAGGTTGAAACGCTCAAGGCGCGCATTCTCGAAGTGCTCGAGCGCGATGGCAAGGCGCTGCTGGCACTGAACGCGGCGATGTACGCGGCCGACAAGAGCGACCGCATCGGCGCACTCAAAGTGCGGATGCGCGACGAGCAGGCCACGGCCATCATCTGGAGCTACGCCGCGATGAAGTCGATCGGCGTGGCGCTCACGCCGCTCCCGGCGGCCGACGTCGTGGGCGGCAGCGCCGTCGACGTCACGATGGTCGTCACGCTGGCGCACGTCTATGGCATGTCGCTCACCTGGGCCAATGCCCGGCAATTGATCGAATCGATCCTCAAGGCAGCCGGTTGGGTGATGCTGGGCGAAATGGCCACGCACCTGGCAGCTTCGCTGTTCAAGGGGCTCACCTTCGGCTCGGGCACCGTGCTCACCGCGCTGCCCCAGGGGGCAGCGGCCGGCTACGGTTCGTACATCGTGGGCCAGTCGGCCAAGTACTATTTCGAGCACGGGGCCAGCTGGGGCGGCGAGGCCCCCAAGGCCGTCGTCAGCCGCATTTTGCAAGCCACCGACAAGCAGTCGGTGCTCCAGCGGCTGAAAAGCGAGATCAACGCCAAGCTGCACCTCAACCCCTACGGCAAGCAGGGGTAGCCGCTTTGCGCCGCGGCGCCGCTGGCCGGCGCAAGCTGCCAACGCGGCGCTCATCGCGCTTGCCGATCGCGCGGGGCGGTGGCCTTTAGCTCGGGCAGCCGGCGGAATCGGCGCTAGTACCGGGGCACCGTCGGATCGATCTCGAGCGACCACTGATCAATGCCGCCGGCCATGCTCTGGGCTTGCGAAAAGCCTTGCTCGCGCAGCCAATTGGCCACCCGCAGGCTGCGGCCGCCGTGGTGGCAATGCACGACCAGCGGTCGCGACCGATACGCTTCCAGCTCGGCCACGCGAGCCGCCAGTTGGCTCATTGGCACGAGCGTGGCCTGGGCGATATGAGCCGTGGCGTGCTCGTTGGGCTCGCGGCAGTCGAGCAGCACCAGCTCGGGGTCGCTCTGCAACCGCTCGGCGACGCTACGACAGTCAATTTCGATAGGGACGGGGGTAGTCATTGGCTCGCATGCCTCGGACGAATAGGCTCTCGAAGCGGGGGGCGCGGTTGCCCGCTCCTCGCGGCAACCGGGGCCCCTACAGGGAACTGGTCAACAAAACAGGCTGCCCCGAAGCGGTATGCTCCGGGGCAGCCTGAACAAGTCAACGTTAGGCCGATTGCGAGATCGCAATCAACATCTGGCGCCCGCTCACTGAGTGGCGCTCGGATCGGTGGCCGGCTCGCGGCCAGCCTTCGTGCACAACTGGATGTAGACCGTCGGATCGACGTCTTCGGGCATGCTGGTCACGTGGGCATCGCCCCAGGCGTGCAACACGATGCCGCCCGAGTGATCGCTACTGGGACCAAACTTCCAGAACGTGTACTGCGCCGGGTTGTTGTGCCAGGGCGAGCTCGTGGAGAAGTTCTGGGTCGGAGTGGGATCGTTCTTGGCGAAGTTGAGCGCGGTCACGGGGGTGCCCAGGCTCGTATCGAACTGCCAGAACTGCGTGGTTATGGAGCCCGCGGTCAGCGTAATCTTACGCGGCTGGTTGGGCTGAGGGCTCGAGAGGTTCGAGGTCGTCAGCGGCACGGCAACGACCCACGAAGTGGTACCATCGTACCACGACGAGTATTGCTGCTCCTTGGACTCGACGATCACAATCGTCTTCGACGTGCCGTCGACGATCTGGCGAATCGCGGTGCCCTGGGACTGTGGGTTCGACGGGGGCACGATAATGCCGTTGGGCGGCTCGGCCTGGGCCGGATTGGCGCCCGCCATGGTCGAGAACTGCGAGCTGCTGGGGTTCTGCATGCAAGCAAAGTGAGTCGCGGCCATCGCCTTGTAGTTGGTGGTAACCACCGACCAGGGAGTCGTGGGCGCCGGGTTGGGCGCATTCGGCTGGCTGGCGCTCGAACAGTTGGTGTAGCCGGCAATCGTCAGCGTCGAGGGGCTGTCGCCCGAGAAGCTCGGGCAGCGCACCTGGTCAAGATCGATCGTCGAGAAATGACGCCACCAGGGAGACGTAGTTGGGCCACCGGCATTGAAGCGGCAACCGACGCCGCCACCGATCGAGCCCTGGGCAGGGCCGCCCGTCACCGCGAAGGCCGGGTAGGCGAACTTCTTCGACATCTGGCTCAGGTTGTTGTAAGCGACACCTTCTTCGAGCATCGGCAGGATGCGCACCATCCAGCCGTAGCCGGCTTGCGGGTTAGGGTTGGGATACGCGGCGCCGCCAGAAACCTGGCCCGGCACGCCGGCCCAAACCGAAGGCATGTAGGTCGCCGGTACGCCGCCGTTTTCGCCGGTGTTCAGCTGGGCGTTCACCGAAGTGAGCAGCGGGAACTTCTTGT
>CAZPED010000538.1:0-3299 GCA_964585335.1 uncultured Planctomycetaceae bacterium
CCGAAGCGCAGGCCTGGCACCTCCTCGACCGCGCGCACGTGCCGTCTGTGCAGACCGTCGTCGACACCGACGGCGGCAGCCTCGTCGCGGACATGCCGTTCGACGACCTGCTGGCGGGTGAGCAGACCCCGGTCACCGACGTCGACCCCGACGACCTCGCCGGGCTGATCTTCACCACTGGCACCACCGGCTTTCCGAAAGCCGCCATGCTCAGCCACCGCAACCTGCTGCTCAACGGCTACTACAGCGGGCTTCGCCAGGGGCTGACGGCCGACGACCGGGTGTGCATTCCCGTCCCCTTTTACCACTGTTTTGGCTGCGTGCTGGGCACGATCTGCTGCGTCGTGCACGGCTCGGCCATGGTCGTGCCGGCCGAGAGCTTTAACGCCGAAGCCACGCTGGAAGCCATCGAACGCGAACGGGCCACGGCACTCTATGGCGTGCCCACGATGTTCATCGCCCAGTTGCAAGACCCATCGCTCGAGGGCCGCAACCTCGGCTCGCTGCGCACCGGCATCATGGCCGGCAGCCCTTGCCCGATCGAGGTCATGCGGCAGGTTATCGACCGGCTGGGCGCAAGGGAGGTAACGATCGGTTACGGCCTCACCGAGGCTTCGCCCCTGATCACGCAAAGCCGCAACACCGACCCGATGGAGCTGCGCGTCGAAACCGTGGGCACGGCCCTGCCGGGCGTGGAAGTGAAAATTGTCGAACCCGGCAGCAATCGCGCGCTGGGCGATAACGAACAAGGCGAACTTTGCGCCCGCGGGCACGGCATCATGCTCGGTTATTACAAGAATCCCGAGGCCACGGCCGCCGCGATCGATTCGGAAGGTTGGCTGCACTCGGGCGATCTGTCGGTACGGCTGCCCAACGGCTATTACCGCATTACTGGCCGCATCAAGGACATGGTGATTCGCGGCGGCGAGAACATTTATCCTCGCGAGATCGAGGAGTTCCTGTTCAAGCACCCTTCGATCGAGCAGTCGGCCGTCGTGGGCGTGCCCGACAAGAAATACGGCGAGGAGCTGTGTGCCTGGATCAAACTGAAGTCTGGCTGTTCGTGCACGGTCGACGAAGTCCGCGAATTCTGCCGTACCAGCCTGGCCCACTACAAGGTGCCGCGGTACGTCAAATTCGTCGACGCGTTTCCGCAGACGGTCACCGGCAAGATCCAGAAATTCAAGATCCGCGAGCTGATGATCGAAGAGCATCGGCTCGAAGTCGAGAAGACCGCCTGACGATCTCCGTTCAAGCGGTGGCGCGCCACGCCTGCCCCCGGCGATAGGCCACGCCCGCCAGCGCCATGAACCCCAGGCCGGCCAGCGCCCAGGTGCCCGGTTCGGGCACGAGCGTGTAGCCCATGACGTCGAGTGCGCGAATGTCGAGCGGGCCGATGTTTTGGGCCACGCCGGCGGCCAGCGTGGGCTGCATCACGCCCTGGCCCGAGAACTTCCAGTGGCTGGCCTGGTTGCCGTCGCCGTTGAAGTCGCCGGTGGCGAACCGGCCCAGGCTCGTAACGCCATTGATCGAAAAGAATGGCGTGCCGCCGACGGCCAGGTCGAGCGTTTGACTGCTGATCGCCGCCGAGGCCGAGCTGTGGCGGAACAAGTCGAGAATCGTGAAGGCGGGAATGCCCTCGCCCTCGCCCAGGCCGGGCAGAGGGCCATTGATGTCGAGCATGGCGTAGGGGCCGGCGCCGACCAGCTGATCCACGGCGTCGACGCCGCTGGAAAAGCCCAGGGCATGGCCCAATTCGTGAATCGCGACGCCGACGAAATCGTGCGTCCCGGGCGTGACCGCCGCGTGGTTGAAGCTGAAGGCAAAATCGCTGCTGAACGTTACCGTGGCGTCGAGATCGAGCGGATCGCTATCGAACAGGCCAATCGCCTTCAAGTTCGCCGAAGGAACGAACAGCGTGGTGTTGATTGGGTCGGCGCCGGTCTTCAGGTACTTCGAACCGTCGCGGTGGTTCAGGTAGAACGCAACGGCGCTGGAAGCCGGCAGGTTGGCCACGGCGGCAAAGTCGTCGGCCGAGGTGCGGTCGGCCGCCAGCGCGGCCCGTGTGTCGCTGTAATTCGCGGTGAGCAGGTTAGGCGTGGTGCTGGCCAGCGTCGAGCCGCCCAGCGACTGATAGTCGAGTTGCACGTTGATCGTGATTGGGTCGCGAAAGACGCTCGACCATTGATTGGCCGCTTGCTGAAAGCCGGTCAACATGTTCGCGGCGAGCTGCTGCTGAGCAGGCGTGCCGTTCTCGAGGTCCACCAGGCCGGCGCCTTGCGAGATGTTGAAGGTCAGCCCGGCGGCTCGCGCCGTGTTTCCGCCCGCGCAGGCGAGCAGCGCCACTAGCGCCAGGACTGCCAAGCCGCGAAATCCCCCCGCCGCCAACCGCCACGCCGCCCCACGGTGCATGAGCTACTCCCGCCTGAAAGTGAGCTGGACCCATCAATGAGCCCCGTTCTACTCACCGTCCGCCAGCGCGCCAAGGAATAATCTAGACTTTCCAGTTAGGCTCGGTTGGGCGGATGGCGCTGCAGGGCGGCAGCTGCTGGTTAGCGTGGTTCAATCAGGCCGACCAAGGGCAGCGCTCACGGGGCGTTGACAGCAACGACTCACCACGTTGAAATCGAAGTTTTCCCGGCAGGCCCGCCCGCAGCGGCAGGCCGGTTTTCAAGCTCGCATCGAAAGGCAAGCCCGCCATGTTCGTTTCGTTCCTCGGCGTGATGATCATCACCGTGGCCGTGTTCTTCACCGTCTATGCCGTGGGCCGGCTGACGCTGGGGCAGTAGGGCAATTGGCCCGTCGTGCCCGCGTACGACGGCCTCGGTAGGCCTTGCGCGCTTTCTCGCCTGGCATCACGAATCGCCGGCGGCCAGTCGTAGCGGCACTTTCATTTCGCGGCCACCGCGAATCACCGTCAGCACGACTTCTTGTCCCGGCTGATGCGCTTCGATCAGCGAGAGGAAGTCCGAGGCGGTGAGTATCTTCTCGCCGTTGACGGCGACGATCAGATCGGCCGCGTTGCGATCGATCGATTGCGATTCGTAGGTGAATGGCCCCTGTCGCCGCCGCTCTTTGACGATGCGAAAGCCGTGCAGCCCGGCTTGTTCCGCCGGACCGCCAGGGGTCATCGTGGCAATCAGCAGCCCCTGTTCGGTTTGCATGACCCGGGTAATACCCGAGTCGGGCCGAATTACTTTGCCCCGGGCGATCAGTTGCGGCACGATGCGGGCAATGTTGTCGACGGGAATGGCAAAACCCACGCCGGCGCTTTGGCCCGTGGGGCTGGCGATCGCGGT
>CAZPED010000539.1:0-3288 GCA_964585335.1 uncultured Planctomycetaceae bacterium
CCACTACTCCGCTGGGCTGGCGATGACTCGCAAGACCCCCTGGGCGTTTTCGTCTGGAGCATGGCGCTGGGGCTGACCGCGCTGGGCAGCAGCCTGTTCGTGATGGCGTTGGCCGGCTGGGTGTGCGTCGAGGCGGTGGTTGCCATTTGCGTGCCGTCGTGCCTGTGGGGAGTCACCGAGCTGGCGTGCCTGCAGCTCTCCTTGGTGAGCGGCCGACTGGTAACGATCGACCCGCAGGATGACTGGGCCCCGCTTGAAGGTCACCGGCCCACGGGAGTCACCTGGCTGTTGTTTCTGGCCGCGGTCGTGCTGGTTGCCGCGTTGCCGGCCGCGCTGACGCCCCCTACGGCAAGCGAAGTGCTGTCGCGCTCGCTCGAAACCCCGAAAAGTCTGCTGTTCGAGCACGGCATTTGGTCGTCGGGAGCCAGGCAGCCCCGACCGCTCGACCTCGTGCAGATGTGGTTCCTGGTGGCGTTGGCGCTCGATGGCCCCGTGGCCGTCGGCCTCGTCCAGTGGTGCCTGGGACTATTGCTGGCGCTGGCGACCGTACTGTTGGCTCGAGTGTTCTTACGCGATTGGGCCGCGTGGCTGGCTGGTGGCTTCGTGGTGCTGTGCCCGGGCGTGCAGCGGCACCTGGCATTGCCGCTCGAGGATCTGGCCTTCGCCCTCTATGGCACGCTGGCGCTGGAGAGCGCGGCGCGGTGCGTCGTGCGGCTCGAAACCAAAGCGTTTCCTCAGTTGGGCGGCGTGGCGTTGGGAAGTGCGCTGGCGATTCAGCCCTGGGGGCTGCCGCTGGTCGCTGCGTTTGCCGCCGTATGGCTCGTGGCTTGCCGCCCTGGACGCGAAGTACGCCGCGACTTGATTCGGGCTGCTTCAACCATGGGACTGGCAACGCTGGTCGTGGCCGCTCCGTGGCTGGCGCAAGCCGTAGCGCTGCCAGAGCGCGCCGCCGAACAGGATTTTCGCTCGGCCGTGATGCACGTTGCCCGCTTTCTCGTTGCCATGTTGCCGGGCCTGGCCTTTAGCCGGCGGCTGTTCGGTTTGGACGTCGTGTTGGGGCCTTTGGGCCTGTACGTGGCCCTGGCGGCAACGCTGCCTTCAGCGGCCCGCTGGTGGTCTTTGGTCGTGCCGCTGGCGGCTGTGGTTGCGGCCTGGATCTGGCTGGAACTCGGCGGTTTTCCTCGCCTGCCGCGCCTCGTGGTCCCGGCGGCTCTTGGCCTGCTGGCGGCACTCGCGCCCATCATGCAGGGCGGTCAGCACTTCGAGCACTTGTCGATCGTGCTCGGACAGCAATCGCGTGATGAGTTTCTCTTGACACACGAACCGACCTATCGTGCCGCGTCGCTCTTCAATCAAATCCGCCGGCCGGGCGACCGGTTGCTTGCCCAGGACGCCCATACGTTTGACTTCTCCTGCCCGGCGGCAGTGCTTGGCGGACCTGGCCGGCTCGAGGGTGCGCCGGTCGACTTGGGCGAGGCGATAGCCGCGGCGCGGTCGACAGGTTGCTCGTATCTTCTGACCGCCGAACCGCTTAAGGACGAATCGCAGTCAACCAACGCCGTTGAAGAGCCTGCTGGCACCGGGCGCCTGGCGGCCCGCACGCGTCAGCTTTCTGGCGCATCCGGTCAAGTTATTCCAATTCTTGAGTACTGTTTTGCCGATGATAAGAGTCATCGTGTTCGCTACAGCTTACTGAAACTTCGCTGACCAGCGCACGGTGAACCGGTGCGGCGCACTGCCTACGATGTGGCGGCAGAGGCGACGCCTACAACCGCGCGGGCGTTTTAGGCCCGCGCGAGGCTAAACAGTCAAAGGAATTCTTGATGGCCAGAAACTTGTCCATGGCCCTGGTTGCACTCGCCCTGGCGCTAACCGGCTGCTCGATGTGCCAAAGCCCCTTTGACTACTGCGGTCCGGTAGCTGGACCCGACGGTCGCCCGAATTGCGATTTCTGCGCGCGCCATACTTCGGCGTTTCATCCGATGGAGGGCGATGCGGAGACGGCTCCCGAAGGCCCAACCCCCGCGGCTCCCGAAGCGTTCGAGACCGAGAGCGAAAACGAGCTGCCGGCGCCAGCGGCCGACGGCTACGACGACGCCGGTCCAATCAGGACGCCTGGCCGTTCGGCGGCGCGTCCGTCGGTCATGCGTCCGCGTGGGCGGTAGAAACCTCGGCCAACAGCGCGGCGGTGCGTTGCGGGGCGCGACGTGCTTTTTTGCACGGCAGTTTGGCTGGATCGTGATTGGTTCAATTGTCTGTGGGCAGTCAAGCAGTTCGCAGCGCGCGCAAAAAAACCGCACGTAGGGTTACTACGTGCGGCTTGAAAAACTCTCTGTCGCCCGAGGCAACTAGGCCTGACGAGCACGGCGGCGACGAATCGCCACGGCACCCAGACCAGCGGCGCCGAACAGAGCCAACACGATCGAACCCGGTTCGGGCACGATCGAGATGCTGCCGTCGGTGATCACCGGATTGGGCACTTCGTTGCCTTGGAAGATCGAGCCAGCCCAATCGGTCGGGCCCACGATGGTATCCGACAGGTTCAGGGCCCAAGTGCCGCTGGTGAAACCGGTCGTGTCGATAACCAACGTGGCCAGAAGACCGCTGGCGGTGGCGAACCCGTTGGCCGACGCGGTGGCCGACCCGGACTGCCACAGGGCGGGATAGAACGTCACGTCATTCTCACCGAAACCCACCGGCGGGGCGAAAACCGAGCCGGGAGCCAACAGCGTGCTGAAGGTCGGGCCAGGATACGCACCGTTGGTGACGCCAGTGTACTGAAACACCGGAGTGCCACCCGAACTCGGATCCGTGCCGATCTGGGCATTAAGGTTAACGCCCTGGATCTGGTCACCACCGGTGACGAAGATCTGGACGACCTGATTCGGCGTGTTGGGGAGCAGAAGGTGGCTGCCGACAACGATCGACGTCGCGGCTTGGCTCACTCCTGCCAGGCAGACCAACACTGCCAAAGAAAGACCGACTTTACGAAGCATACACTTCTCCTTTTGGATTTGATTGAGCTCTTAATCGGGCCAGACTCAAGGTCTCAAGTGCAACCTTGGCCCAGCGACAAACAAAACCTCGGGACATCCTTGTCGTCTTGCCACCCAAGGGGGAAGGTCCCCCGTAAAACTCTCATTTCCGCTTCATTGTAATTGGCCGCCATTTCTTTGCAACCAATTTTCAGAAAAATTTTTAGCAAATTTTTCCATGCCCGTACAGGCAAAAAACCTTACAGTCCCAGATCAGCCAGGAGGCTATCGAGCAGCGAGTCGTCCAGTCCGA
>CAZPED010000540.1:0-3277 GCA_964585335.1 uncultured Planctomycetaceae bacterium
GGCAGCGCGCCGGCGGGCAGCGGCAGCAAGGCCTGGAAGAAGTCGAAGCTGGTCCCCTTCCCCGAGGATGAGCCGCAAGCGGCCGCGCAGTCCAGCGAGACGAAAGCCGTTGCCGAAAAGGCCGCCGCCGCGGCTGCGCCCAAGTCGACGTTCCAACCGCGTTTCCGGCCGCCGCAAGTGCAGCAGGCCCAACATGTCGAGCCCGCCGGCAAGCCACAGCCGGCCGCCAAGCAAGTGCAGCACGTCGAGCCCGTGGCCGACGACGCAGCAAGCGAAACCGCTGGGTCACCAGCCGCCGAGGGAGAGGCGACCGAAGCGGAACCGGCCGAGTTGATGACGCCCAGCGATGCCGAGCCGCTGGATACCGCCCCGGACGACACGGCGCAAGCGCCCCAGCCCGCCGCAACGACCGGCAAGACGCTCGTGAACGCCGCTTTCGCCAAGAGCCAGCAAGCCCAGACCGACGCCGACTTCACGGAAGTGATCGACCTCTGCCGCCGCGGCATGCGTGCGGAACTTTCCCGCGACTTCGAAAGCTACGCCCGCAAACTGCTCGGCTGGGCTTACAATCGCCGCGGCGAGGAGCGGGCCAAACAGGGCCGCGACAAAGAGGCGCTGGCCGACTTCGAAGCGGCCGTCGAGGCTGGCGGCTCCTGGCGCGCGATTCATAATCGCGGCGTCAGCTACGCCGCCATGGGGCGCATCCAACAGGCGATGGCCGATTTCGACCGCGCCATCAAGCTCAACAATCGCTATCCGAACGCCTACTTCAACCGCGGTGAACTGAAGTATCAGCAAGGCGACTATCCGGCGGCCGTGCGCGACTACACGACCGCGCTCAAGCTGGGCCCGCCCGACGCGGCCGTTCTGAACAGCCGCGGACACGCGTTCTACCGCATGCAGCAGTTCGGCGAGGCGCTGCACGACTTCAGCGAGGCGATCAAGCTCGACCCCGAAAGCGCCGCCGCACTCATCCATCGCGCCGACACCTATGCCGACCTGGGCCGGTTTGCCGACGCCGCCAAGGACTATAACGCGGCGGTCCAGATCGCGCCCCAGCTGGGTCGCGCCTATCAGAGCACGGCCTGGTTCATGGCCACCTGCACCGACTCGCACTACCGCAACGACAAGCTGGCAATGAGCGCCGCGCGGAAGGCCATCGAGCTGGATGGCCCGACCTATCGCAACTTGTCGACGCTGGCCGCCGCCCAGGCCAGCGCGGGCCAGTTCGACGAGGCCAAGGCCACGCAGGAGCAGGCCATTGCCAAGGCCGCGCAGTCGGACAAAGTGACGGCCGAAAAGATGATGGCCCTTTACCAGCGCGACGTGGCCTACCGCGAGTCGCCGCGCACGGCGTTTGCCACGCCCGAACAGGAAGAGGAAAAGACGATCCTGCAAGCTTCGAGCGACCTGCTCAAGCGACCTTTGCCGGGCACCAACAAGTATCCCGGCCGCCAGGCCTCGGCCAATGGGCCGGTAAAGCCGCAGAGTCGCCCTAACCCGCGCCAACGCTAGTCCGCCGGCGCCGCTGCCCATCGCAGGCCGGCAATTGAGGTGGTGTGTCACCGGGGACAGCTACGTGTTCACTGCTATCGAGCGTTCAACCAAGCTGCTGATTACTTGGCACTTCGGCAAGCGCGACCAGTGGAACACCGACGCATTCATCAACAAGCTGGCCCGCGCGACCGTGGGCAACTTCCAGCTCAGCAGCGACGGCTTCCAGCCCTATCTGTCGTCGGTAGTGCGCCACTTGGGCCGGCGCGTTGAGCATGGCCTAGTGGTAAAGAACTACGGCAAGCCGATCCAGGAGGACGCGCGCAAGTATTCGCCAGCCCGTATAATAAGCGTCAAGAAGAGCGCAGCATTCAACCTGCCCGATATGAGCCGCGTTTCGACGAGCCACATTGAAAGGCACAACTTAACCTTGCGTACGTTTGTTCGGCGCATGACGCGCCTAAGCTGTGCGTTCAGCAAGAAATGGTCGCACCACGAAGCCATGATGGGCCTAGCGATTTTTCATTACAATTACTGCCGGGTACGCAGCACTATCAAGACGACGCCAGCCGTGGCAAGCGGCTTGGAGAATCACAATTGGACCGTGCGGGAAATGATCGAGCGGACAGCAACTCTTTGAGGTAACGGAGATGCCTAACGGTAAACCGGGCGATCACCCCTATACTGACATAGTGCTGCACCGCACAGACGTGTACGGGCGGGAGATAGATGAGCTAGTTCGGGAAATTGATCGCACAGGACCAGAAGTCTTGAAGACGCAAGTTTCCGATTTGTTGCCGATGCCCTGGCCAGCCGAGCGTGTAGACAGGGTAGCTTTACTGTCCGAAATCAAGCGATTGCAAAAGGAAGCGGACACAACCCAATGACACACGACCGCAATTGACACCGCCCGCGCCGCCGTTGCGCACCGCCCATGCTAGCTGATGACTTGATCGAACGGCGGCCGATCGCCATATTTGAGCTGTACATCCATCTAGTACGCCACGCCGACCAGGTGCGGGCCAGCCAGGCCGCGGTCGGCGTCTAAGTACGCCAGGATGGGCACGGTCGGATCCGCTGGCAATCGCCGCCGCACAATGGAGTCGAACATGGCAGGCACCGTCGACAAGTCGCAACGCTTGGGTTTGTTTCCGGCCGAAGAGCCCGAATCGTCGGAGGGGCTGGAGCTGCTGCTCTCGATCAGCGATCCAGACCTCGTTGACGAATTGCGCTGCTACCCGGCCGGCGAAGAGCGCGACGGGTTTGCCCTGGCCGCGCTGCGGATTGGCGTGCTGGCCCTAAGGCAAGCGCGAGGCCGGGTCGATGCCGACCTGATTCAGCGCGAGACCCAGCGGATGCTGGCGGCGCTGGAGAACCAGCTCACCTCGCACTCGGTGCAAATGCACGAAAAGCTGGCTGGCTCGCTCAAGGAATACTTCGACCCGCAGAGCGGGCGGTTTCACGAGCGCGTGCAACAACTGGTCAAGGAAGACGGCGAGCTCGAACAGCTGTTGCGCCGGCAGATCAGCGGCGACGATTCGCAGCTGACCCGCACGCTGGTCAGCCACGTTGGCCAGCAGAGCCCGCTGATGAAGCTGCTCAATCCCAAGGAATCGGAGGGGCTGCTGCAAGCGCTCGCGCAGACGCTCGAATCGCAGCTCGTGGCCCAGCGCACCCAGGTACTCCGCGAGTTCTCGCTCGACAACAAGGACGGCGCCCTGTCGCGCATGATCGTCGAGCTGACCCAGAACCATGGCCAGTTGGCCGAGGCCCTGCAAAAGAA
>CAZPED010000541.1:0-3276 GCA_964585335.1 uncultured Planctomycetaceae bacterium
CCAGCGTCGGCGACGACTACGTGCTGATCGACAACGAACCGATACGGCAGGCGCACGCCGTGTTCGCCACCATGAAACAAGACGTGGCAGGATTGCAGCGAGTTGGTCTCGACCGGCTGGCAGCCTCGGCCGGCAAGGTAAACTGGCAAAACAAGCTGGAGTTCTATCCCGCCACGCTGCTACCAGGCGCCGCCGCCGATCGGCTGGAGGTCACCGCGATCTTACTGCCCAAAATCGCCCGGCTACCGCGCACCGTCGTGCGCCCGGTACGCTCGGCACAGGCGATGTTGGCGCTGGCGCCATCGGGATTGTTTCAGATGCCGGGCTGCGCGGTCGAAGGAGCACGCTTCTTCGCGGATCTGGTCCGCCAGGTGCCGGCCTACGAGTTGCTATTGTCTGAAGACCCGGCAGACATTGCCGACGCCATTCGAAACTTTCTGGCCGCTGGGGAGCTTGCGCATGCTGGTTAGCGTTGTCATGCCCGCCTACAACACGGCCCGCTACATCGAGCAGTCGATTCGTTCGCTGCTGCAAGAGCCTGGTAGCGTGCAACTCGACATCATCGTCGTCGACGATGGCTCGACCGACGACACCGCCCGGCGGGTGCGCCAGCTCAGCCAGCAATGTCGCGAAGTGCGATTGATCGAGGCCCCGCACGGCGGCATTTCCGCGGCCCGCAATCACGCGCTAAGCGCCCTGCCGGCGGCCGCCCGGTACGTCACGTTTCAAGATTCGGACGACGTGGCCGTCGCCGGCCGAATTGCCCGGCAGGTGGCCCTGCTCGAAGCCTCGCCCCAGGTGCACGCCGTTTACGGACAGATCCAGTTTTTCGACCTGCTCGACGAACAAACCCTGACCCCCAGTGCCAACGCCCGCACGCTGACCACGCGCACGATTCAACTCTCGTCCGGCGTATATCGGCGCGAGCTGATCGACCGGCTGGGCCCCTTCGACGTGTCGCTGGCGCAGTCCGAGGATACCGACTACCTGTTCCGGCTGGTCGAGTCGGGAGCCGAGATGCTGATGGAAGACGCCCTGGCCACGTACTATCGGCGGCACGACACGAACATCACGCGGTCGGTGCTGCAGGCCCGGCACGAATTCATGAAGGCGATTCACAAATCGGTTCGCCGCCGCCGGGCAAATTCCGGTAGCGCCCGGCCGTCGCTAACGAGCAGTGTGTTCCAGGAACGGGCCGGTTTCGAGGAGCTTTTCGAATCATGTGCAGTCGCTACTCGGTCGTAATTCCCGCCTACAATGCTGCCGCCACGATTGCCGAGGCCGTGCAGTCGGTCCTCGCGCAAACGGTTCCGCCGACCGAGGTGATCGTGGTCGACGACGGTTCGACCGACGACACTGCCGCGGTCGTCAGGGCCATGGCGGGACCGGTGCGGGTGATATGTCGGCCCAATGGTGGGCCCGGCGCGGCCACGACGCAGGGCATTGCCGAAGTCGGCAGCCCGCTGCTGGCCACGCTCGACTCCGATGATTTGTGGCTGCCCAGGAAGATCGAGCGTCAGCTCGCGCTGCTAGCCGCTCAAAGCGAACTGACGGCCGCCTTCACCTTGGCGCAACAGTTCCAGGGCGACCCGGCCCAGCACGCCGGCGGACGCATTCAACGCATGTGGTCGCGGACCACTATGATCATTCCCACCGAATCGGCGCGCCGCGTTGGCCCCATTGTCGATCCACCCGGCGGACGCGGCGAAATGATCGACTGGCTGGCACGCTGCAACGAGTTGGGTTACCGCCTGGGCATGGTCGAGGAAGTGCTCGCGCTGCGGCGCGTCCGGCCGGGCAGCCTGTCGTATGGGCGCGACACGGTTCGCGACGCGGGATACCTGCACGTCGCCCGGCAGGCGTTGTTGCGCAAGCGTCAACAATTGCCGGCGACGGCCGGCGCGGAGAAAGCTCGATGACCACACCGGCACTGCGGCACCTGCCGTTCGCGTGGGCCTGGCCCCGCCGCGCCATCAGCCAACTGCTGCAAGCAGCGGCGCATGCGCGCGGCGAGGCCGCCCAAAGAGCCTGGAAGAGCTGGGCTCATGGCAAAAACCTGGACGACGTCCGTTTCGAGGAAATGCGGCTGCTGGCGGCGGTGGCTCCGCGGCTCCAGGTGCTCGACCCAACGCACGACGAGCGGCAACGCATCACCGGCATCGAGCGGATGCTCTGGTCGCGCTCGCACGTGGTGCTGCGGCAAATTCAACCAGCGCTCGAAGCGCTGCACGGCGCCGGCATCGAAATCATGGTGCTCAAGGGAGCTGCCCGGGTCGCCCGCGACGCGGCCGCCCTGCGATTGCGATTTGTCAACGACGTGGACGTGTTGGTACGTCCCGAGCAGTTTCGCCGCGCGTTCGATTTGCTCGACGCGTCGGGGTGGCGTTCGACGGAGCGCGGCACGGCGCATTTTCAGCGCACGCTGCTCGACTCGATTCATGGCGTCAACCTGATTCAAGGCGACGTGGCCGATCTCGACCTGCACCGTTCCGCGTTTCACCTGCCGCAACAATCGCTCGCCGACGACGCGGCAATGTGGAGCCGATCGGCCGCCGGAGCGCTGGGCCCCTGCCCCGTGCGCGTGCCGTCGGCCACCGACACGATCGTCTTGGCGCTTGCCCACGGCGGGCACGGCGGACAACGCTCGAGCGACTGGCTGCTCGACGTTGTCGACGCGATTGCCAGCGGCAACGTCGATTGGCTGCTGCTGCAAGACGTCGTCAGCCGGCGCGGCCTCGACGTGCCAGCCGCGGTCACGCTGACGTATCTGGCCACAGCGCTGGAATGCCCCATTCCTGGCGACGCCCTGCAAGCGATCGCGGGGCGAGCGCGGCGGCGGCCGCTGACGCTGGCCTCGGGCCTGGTGCTGTGTCGCCCTAAGCATTCGCTCAGTCCGCCGCTACGGGTCGCCCGCATCGCGGCCAAATCGTGGCAGGCGCTGGGTGCGCCTGTGGAGCGGAGGCCTAAGCCCACCGGCCGTGTGCGTACTATCCGGCTCGCCGGGGCGGAGCACGCGTCGACGGCGGCGACCACGACCCACGAAATCAAGATTCAGCCCGCCACCGGCACACGCCGCGACGGCTGGCAGGGCACGGTAGCGGTTACCGTGGAAGTGCCCGCACTGGCCAGGTCGAGGCGGATCGATTTCGAATTCAATGCTGCCCAGGAGCACCTGGCCCGATTGAGCTATCGCCCCTCGCGGGCCAACGGCCGGCCTTTAATGCTGAAACTGCAAGCACAGGTCAGCCTACCGGCCGGGGAGTCGAACCTGTTGGT
>CAZPED010000542.1:0-3264 GCA_964585335.1 uncultured Planctomycetaceae bacterium
GCGGGCTGGGCGTTTGACGCGCGGGTGTCGGAAAAGGCGAGCCGGATGCCGCGCGACGCCACGGTCGTGGCCATCCTGCCCCGCGCGAATGCCGACACGGCAATGGACCTGGGCAAACTCCGCCGCCGAGGTCTGGCTGTCGTGGCGATGTTGAACGTGTATGAAGAGCGCGACGACGCCGATGCCGCCGGCGCGCTGCTGGAGCAGCACATTGACACCCGACACTTGCAGGATGAAACCGCCCTCGGTTCGATTTGCCGCAGCTTCGTGCTGCGCCAGTTTGCCTGAGATCAAGCATCATGGCCCGCCGCTTGCATCAGACCCTGGCCGACTACGTGGTTATCGCCATCAGCCCCGCGCTGATCATGGCGCTGGTCGGCAGCCTGGTGTTCTTCCTGCTGGGGGTGTTTTACCAGGGAGAGTTCCAGGCCCGGCTCTACTGGGTCATGGCCTGCTTCGTGTTCGCCGCGGTGCTGATCGGCCGCATCTCGATCGAAGAGGGGCTCGAACGGGCCATGCCCTTCGGCGCGGCGCTGGCCATCCTGGTGGCCATCGCCACCAGCCGGGTCATGGAGTTCCGCGGCGGCTGGATCGATCAGTTCAGCTGGCTGATCAACTGGAGCCTGATCGCGCTCATCTGGTGGAGCGCTCACCGCCTGACCTGGGACTGCACGGTCATCGACGACGACGAGGACTCCTCGGGCGAAGGGCTGCTGCAAGTCGCGGGGCTCGAAAAGCCCGCCAGCCCGCGCGATCGCCAGGCCGAACTCGAGCGTGAATTGGAAGGCACCACGTCGCGCGCCGCTCCGGCCGGCCTTTGGCAGCGCTACGTGCAGCACCAGCGGCGACCGCACGCGCCGGGCGTGTGGGTCGTGTACTTCTCGCTCGCCGCGCTGCCTCTCTTCGGCATCGGCCAGTGGTTCATTCCCGAGAGCGACGTGACGGGCCGGCGTGCGGCATTCTGGCTGCTCGTCGTCTACGTGGCGGCCGGCATCGGCCTGCTGCTGACCACCAGCTTTCTGGGCCTGCGCCGCTACTTGCGGCAGCGCCGCATCGAAATGCCCACGCTGATGGCCAACCTGTGGCTGGGGACCGGCGCGGCCGTGATCGTCGGCATCCTCGCCGTCTGCGCCCTGCTGCCCCGCCCAAGCCCCGAGTACACGATCTCGCAACTGCCCGTCACGCTGGGCTCGCCCGAGCAGCAAGGCTCGCGCCACGCGCCAATCGCCAAGGAAGGGGCCCGCAACGACGAGCAGCAAGGCCCCGCCCAGGCAACCGAAGGGCAACTGGCGCCACAAGACGCGGAGCCGACCGACCAGGCAAGTTCCGGCGAGGTTTCGCCGCAACAGGGCGATGGCCCCAGCACGTCGAAGACCAGCGGGCAGAGCGACGCCGGCGACTCGCGGACCGAGTCTGGCAATTCGAGCGCCAAGGGCAAGCAATCGGGGGGCCAGTCGACCGATCAGGGCAGGCAAGCACGCTCCAGCGACTCGTCCCAGGGCCAGCAAAGCGCCGACAACTCGAACTCCCATGGTGACCGCTCCCCGGCCGGGCGCACACAATCCGAAATCCGATCGGCCGACGGCAGCGCGAGTCACGCCGCGGATCAAACCGCGCAGGCCGAGTCGGGCACGCAGCCGCCGGCCGAGGCTGACGCCGGCAAGCCAGCCGGCGCCAACGCCCCCGCCACGGGCCAGGCCCCCTCGAGCGCCGCCAATCAGCTGGGCCAGGCGTTGCAAGCGGTCGACACCGGTGCGTCGGCCGTCGCCAGCGGATTGGCTGACTTGCTCAAGTGGGCCTTCTACGCGGCCTTCGCGCTGGCGGTGCTGTACTTCGTCTGGCGGTTCCACGCCGATATCCTGGCGGCCATTCGCGATTTTCTGGCCGGCTTGCGGGCGTTCTTCGGCGGTTCCCAGCGCAAACCGTTGGCGGGCGCCGAGCCGCTGCAACTGGCGATTCCGCCCGCCCCGTTTAGTAGCTTTGCCGATCCGTTTGCCACGGGCGTGGCTGGCCGTTATCCGCTGGCCGAATTGGTCCGCTACTCGTTCGAAGCCTTTGAAGCCTGGTCGCGCGAGCACGACTGCCCCCGCCCGCCCGACTGCACGCCCCATGAACTGGCCAACGACGTGGCCCGCCGGCACGCGTTCGTGGCGAGCGAAGCCCGCGGGCTGGCCGAGCTCTATGCCCGGGCCGCCTACGCCCGCGGCGAGCTTCCCGACACGACCCGCGCCCAGCTCGAATCGCTGTGGCGCAAACTACGGCAAAGCGCGCCGACGAGTAATTAGCTTCGCGGCGTCAGGCTGTCCCCCCCCGTGGGATCGCCTATAATGCCCCCATGAACGAGATCTCCACCAAACGCCGATGGTATCGCTGGTCGCTCCGCACGCTGTTTGTTTTGATAGCGGTAGCCGCCTGGTTTGCCGGGCAACTCAACTGGAAATTGCAACGACGTGCCTTTCTCCCTCGCGAGGGAGTCATTGATTGGACGGAGAATCGAGCCAACCCCATGGTGCGTCCCTCACCGCCGTGGCCACTCTGGCCTGTCGCTGAACGTGGGGTGGGAAAGCTGTTGGTGAGCCCAGAAATCGACGGCGGCGACGCAATGGCCAGAAAGCTGTTTCCCGAGACCCAAATCGAAATGGGGAAACTGACTACTACCTACGGAAATGTTCTTCACGTTTACCACCGCAAGACCAGGGGTCCCATTTCAAACTGAGTGGCCTCCCAGGCCGCGAGTCCTGATCTCCGATACTCGGCAGGTATGCGATCATGCGTTGGACTTTGCAACGGCTCGAGGAAAGGCGAACCGCACTGCTGCGAAAGTTGGCCAACCCCAAAGATCACGACGATCCAGAATGGGTCAGGCGTCGCCTGGCGCACATCGAGTCCGGAATCGCCAAGAAACAGCGAACCAGCGAGCAGAAGCAACGAGAGAAGGAAGTGCGTCGCCCAGCGGCAAAGTGAGTCACCCCCAGATTTGACAAACGCCAGGCTTTCCATCGACAATGAATGGCTGGGGCTCGTTCAAGGAGGCTTGCGCCGGCTCGCTCGGCGCGCGGGCGGATTCTGTCCGTGCGATCGATGTCGCAAATGCTGCTGACGCTAGCCGCCATTGCCGTGCTGGCCGGCACGAGCTGGGGTGATCAGATCGAGGCCTTTCAAAAGGCCAAGAAATCGATCCAGCCGCAACTGCGCAGCAAGCAGCCGGCCGCCCGCATCGAGGCGCTCACCAGACTGCAAGCCTATCCGCTCGAAGACTCGGTG
>CAZPED010000543.1:0-3263 GCA_964585335.1 uncultured Planctomycetaceae bacterium
ATTGCATGTAGGTGGCCGTGTTGCCATTCATGGCCAGCATCTTGTCGTAGCTGAAAGTGTAGTCGCTGGTGCGGTTTTGCGCCAGGTCGGCATACTTCAGCGCGCCGATGCCCACCACTTCGGCGATCTTGCGGCGGGCTTCGAGCGGTATCTCGGCGCCTGAAGGCTTGGCATCGTCGTTCTGGCTGACCACTTCAAAGGCCCGGCGCACCGCTTCGTCGAGCAGCCCCCACAGGCCGACGGTATCGCCACTGCGAGTTTTGAAGGGCCGGCCGTCGTCGCCCAGCACGGTGCCGAAGCTGACGTGTACCAGCTCGGTTTTGTCGTAGCCCCAGAGCCGCGCGGCGGCAAACAACTGCTCGAAGTGCAGGCTTTGCCGGTGGTCGACGACATACAGCACGGCGTCGGGCGACCAGGTTTCGTCGCGGTATTGAATCGTGGCCAGGTCCGATGTGCCATACAGGAACGCGCCGTCTTGCTTGCGTACGATCAGCGGCGCGGACTGGTCGGGCAAGAAAATGCAAATCGCTCCTTCGCTCTCGCGGGCAATGCCTCGGGCCAGCAGGTCATCGACCACGGCGCCCAGCCGGTCGTGATAGAAGCTTTCGCCAAGCGTGACGTCGAACGTTACACCCAGCCGCTCATAGATGCGCTCGATGTCGGCCAGGCAGGGAGGCAGAAACTCGCGCCAGAGCCGCAAGTTTTCCGGGTCACCGGCGTGCAGTTTGGCGGTTTCGGCCAGCACGGCGGCGCCGATCTCGGCATGGGCCGTGGCCAGCTTGGAGAGCACCGGGTCGGCAGTCACCGCTGCGATGGCAGCTTCAAGGGCGACCAATGCTGATTGGCGGTCCTTGAGGCCCGCCTCGGCGCGCCGCAGCGCTTTGGCGGCGCTCTTGTCGTTGGGCTTGGCTTTGGCCTCGCTTTGCTGCCGTTCGAGATCGGCCTGTTCCTTGGCCAGTAGCTCGCGCTGCTTGGGCAGGGCGGCGCGGTTTTCGTGGTAGCCGACCAGCTGGTTCACCAGGCGGTACAGCCGGCCCAACTCCCCGACGGCGTTGGCCTGGTAAGCCACGGCATCGCCGAAATGCTTATAGCCGTAGATGATCATGCCGAACTGGGTGCCCCAGTCGCCGATGTGGTTGTCGGCAATCACGCGGTGGCCCAGGAACTTGAGCGTCCGCTTGAGCGCGTCGCCGATCACCGTCGAGCGTATATGGCCCACGTGCATGGCCTTGGCCACGTTGGGCGAGGAATAGTCGAGCACGTACGTGCGTGGGCTGGCCGCCGGCTCGACGGCCAGTCGCTCGCTGGCAATCGCCCGCGCCACGGCCTCGGCCAGCCAGGCATTCTTGAGCCTGAGGTTGATGAACCCCGGACCTTCGACGGTCGGCGGCTCGCACAGGTCGTCAACGAGCAGCCGCGCCACGACGTCGGTGGCCACTTCGCGGGGCGGGCGTCCCAGTCGCTTGCCCAGCGGCATGGCGAAATTGGCCTGGTAGTCGCCGAACTTCGCGTCCTGGCTGGGGCGGACCATGGCCACCAGGTCGTCGGTTTGGTCCACCAGGCCGGCCAGCGCCTGCCGAAATCGTTGTTGCAACTCGCGAAGGATGTTCATGGCGAGGCCAAAACCGCCTGAGGGAAGAGACAACCGGGAAACCGAGGCCCTCGCATCGGGCGCTCAACGTGCGCCAGGGGCTGCTCAAGTTTGCCAGCCTTGCGGAGAATGACGCAACCCCAAACCCGGCTGGCACGACCGGCCGGCCGGCGGGCTGCGGCTACAGGTCGGTGCGCTCGACGGCTGGCGCGACGACAATGGGCTGGGCCGGCTGGAACGGCACCCGCTTGGCGCCGTCCCACAGGTGCTCCAGATCGTAGTAGCCGCGCGTCTCCTCGTCGAACAGGTGCACGACGACGTCGCCAAAGTCGAGCAGGATCCAACGGCTTTCGGCGTATCCTTCCAGACCCAGGCGGCGGTCGTTGAAGTCGCGCTTCAGCACGTCTTCAATCTCCTCGCTAATGGCGTGCAACTGCCGGCGGCTGCCACCGGTGACGACCACGAAGTAGTCGAACACGGGAGTCAGCTCGCGAAGATCCAGAATCGCGATATCACGACCGCGATTCAAATCGGCCACCCGGGCGGCGGCCAGCGCACGTTCCAGGCTACGGCTGTGACGTTGTTCCAGGTTGGCGGCGGGGCTAGCGATGGCCAAGCGAATCCTTGTAACTGTGGAGTGACGAGGTGGTTGGGCCGGGGCAAAGCCGGCAATTTCATTTTACACCGCGGGGGAGGCAAAGCGAAGAGGCCACCCGCTGGCTCGGAGCGGCTCGCCGCGCCCCTTGCCGGCAGGGCTGGCGGCGGTATCGTAGGGCGATAGTCCCCGCTGACGAGTCCACTGGGAGGAAATCGCGATGGCCGATTGGGTTGAAGAGGGCGATAAGGCCCCCGATTTTACGCTGGCCGCCGACGACGGCGCCAAAATCAAGCTCTCGTCGCTCCGCGGCAAGCCGGTGGTGCTGTACTTCTACCCCAAGGACGACACCCCAGGCTGCACCCGCGAGGCGTGCGCCTTTCGCGATCGCAAGACGGCGCTGGCCAAACTGGGGGCGGCAGTGCTGGGAGTCAGCGCCGACGACGTGGCCAGCCACGTCAAGTTTCGCGACAAGTACGAGCTGAACTTCCCGCTCCTGGCCGACGTCGACCACAAGGTGGCCGAGAAGTACGGCGCTTGGCGCGAAAAGAATATGTACGGCAAAAAGTCGATGGGCATCCAGCGCTCCACGTTCCTGATCGACAGCGAAGGACGCGTGGCCCGGGTGTGGAAGAAGGTCAGCGTCGACGGCCACGACGAACAAGTGCTCGAAGCAATCAAAGCGCTCGCCTGAGGCGTTGCCGAGCCACCCATCGTCGCACCTAGAATAACCCCGGCAGGCCGTCGATGCTCTGGCGGTTCTTTTCGGCCCGATACTCGGCCAGGCCGGCGTCGCCCTTGCGCGCTGAGTAGTCGAGCAACTGGGTACGCTGGTCGCGGTACTCGTAGCGAGGTACCGCATAGCCGCATGAGTCGGCAATCCGCTGCACGTCAACGACGATCACCGAACGGGCTGCCTGGTAGGTGGGAAACTGGCCGGCATAGCGCGGCCACTGCGCATCGTCGGGCAGCACGTAGCGCCCGCGGCCATAAATGCGCAAGATGCGCGGCGCGCCGGTGAAGGCGCAGAACATGATCGTGATCCGCCCGTTTTCGCGCAAGTGGGCGATAGTCTCG
>CAZPED010000544.1:0-3261 GCA_964585335.1 uncultured Planctomycetaceae bacterium
CACGTCAACGCCTACTTTCCGCTGTTCATCCCCTTGAGCTACCTGGAGAAAGAGGCCGAGCACGTCGAGGGCTGCGCCAAGGAATGCGCGGTCGTCACGCATCATCGGCTCGAGGCCGGGCCCGACGGCGGCCTGGTGCCGTCCGGCAAGCTGGACGAGCCGCTGATCGTGCGGCCCACCAGCGAGACGATCATCGGCGCCACGTATGCCAAGTGGGTCAAGTCGTATCGCGACTTGCCAATCCTGATTAACCAGTGGGCCAACGTGGTTCGCTGGGAAATGCGGACGCGGCTGTTTTTGCGCACGGCCGAGTTCCTCTGGCAGGAGGGGCACACGGCCCACGCCACGAGCGAGGAAGCCGTCGAGGAAACTCGCAAAATGCTGGGCGTCTATGCCACGTTTGCGCAAGACTACATGGCCATGCCGGTCATCCGGGGCGAGAAGACGGCCGGCGAGCGCTTTCCGGGCGCCGTCAACACCTACAGCATCGAAGCGATGATGCAGGATCGCAAGGCCTTGCAGGCCGGCACCTCGCACTTCCTGGGACAAAACTTCTCCCGAGCCCAGGAGATCAAGTATCTGTCGGCCGAGGGGCGCGAGGAGTTCGCCTGGACGACCAGTTGGGGCGTTTCCACCCGGCTGGTCGGCGCGTTGATCATGACGCACAGCGACGACGACGGCCTGGTGTTGCCGCCGCGGCTGGCGCCCCAGCACGTGGTGCTGCTGCCGATCCATCGCAACGACGAGGAAAGCGGCCCGGTGCTCGAGTATTGCCGCAAGCTGCAAAAAGAACTGGCCGCCCAGCGCTACGACGACGAGCCCGTGCGGGTGTTGCTCGACGAGCGCGACGTGCCGCGTGCCGATAAGAAGTGGCAACACGTCAAGCGGGGAGTGCCGATCATCGTCGAGATCGGACCGCGCGACATCGCCGGCGACACGCTGATGCCCAAGCGGCGCGACGGCGCGCCGGGCGAAAAGAAACCGGCCGTGCCCCGAGCCGAATTCGTCGGCTCGATTGCCAGCGAGTTGGCCGACATGCAGCAAAGCCTGTTCGAGCGGGCCAGGCAATTGCGCGCGGCCAACACGCGAACGATTACCAGCCTGGCGGACTTCGAGGCCTACTTCACGCCGGCCAGTGCCGATAAGCCGGAAACCCACGGCGGCTTCGCCATTTGCCACTTTGTCGAAGGCCCCAAGACGCACGAGATTCTGGCCAAACACAAGGTGACGATCCGCTGCGTGCCGTTGAGCGACGAACCAGGCTTCGAGCAGGCGGTGCCAGGCACGTGCATCTTTACCGGCCAACCGACGACGAACCGGGCCGTGTTTGCCAAGGCCTATTAATCTGGCCGGCCGGCCAGCGGTCGCCGATGGCCCGAGGAGCTGAATCGACGATGGGCGACATTGGTCAGCCGGCGCCGGTGCTGCTGGTGTTGGCGGCATTCAGCCGGTACGACGCGGCGCTCGATTGGGCCCAGGCCAAAGCGGCCGAAGCTTGGGGCCCCGTGGCGCTGGCCAGCGAGCGATTTTCGTTTGCCGAGACGGCTTATTACGAGCCCACCATGGGGCCAGGGCTGCGCAAGTGCTTTTGGGCGTTCGAGCGGCTGATCGATCCGGCCCGGCTCGTCGAGCTCAAACTGGCGACGAACGCCTGGGAGGCGGAGTATGCTAGAGAGAGCAGGCAGGGGGAGTCCCGGCCGCTCAACCTGGACCCGGGCTACCTGACGCCGGCCAAGCTGGTGCTGGCCTCGACGAAGGACCACGCCCATCGCTTGTATCTATCCCAAGGCATCTACGCCGAGGTGACCTTGTACTTCAAAGACCGCCGCTGGCAACACCGCGACTGGACGTTTCCCGACTACCGCCGCGCCGATTACCAGGAGTTCTTGCTGCGCTGCCGCGAGTATTTGCGTAAAGGTCAGCAGGGAGAGAGCGCCGTATGAACTGGGTGGTTGCGCTGGCGGCGCTGCCGGCTTTGGTCGTCTCGTGGTTGATGTGCCTGGTGATGCGGCAAGTGGCGCCGCGCTGGGGACTCGTTGACAAGCCCGGCCGGCGCAAGGTGCACGAGCATCCGACTCCCTATGGCGGTGGCGTGGCGATTTGGGCCGGCGTCGTGCTGCCGCTGGCCGTTGCGCAAGTGCCGCTCTCGCTGTGGGTGGCGCGCTATCGCGATGACCCCGAGCAGGCACGGCTCGATGCGTCGGGCTGGGGCGATTGGGCCACGCGGCTGGTTGAGTTCGTCGAGCCGCATCTGAGCGGCCTGGCCGAGCAAGCGGCCGATCTGTGGTTTTTTCTGGCCGCGGCAACCGTGCTGATGCTGGTGGGGCTGGTCGACGACGCTCGCCGCCTCGACTGGCGCTTGCGGTTGACGGTCGAGTTCGTCGTGGCGGCGGCCATCGTGTTTGGCCGCGGCTGGACGTTGACGATGTTCGTCGAGTGGCCGCTGGTGACGCAGCTGATCAGCGTGATGTGGATCGTGGGGCTGATCAACTCCTTCAACTTTCTCGATAACATGGACGGCCTGTCGGGCGGTGTCGCCGCGATCGCCGCCACGAATCTGGGCGCGGTGATGCTAATGACGCCCGAGACCGCTTCGGGGCAACCGCAGTTGTTCGTAGCGGGCTTTCTGTTCCTGCTGGTCGGCTCGTTGGTGGGTTTTCTGTATCACAACCGGCCGCCGGCGCGGCTGTTCATGGGCGATGCCGGCAGCTACTTCATTGGCTTTTGCCTGGGCGTGATGACGATTTTGGCGACGTTTTCCGGCGGCGGCATGCCCCGCCACGCCATTTTGGCGCCGCTGTGCGTGCTGGCCGTGCCGCTGTACGACACGCTGACCGTGATCGCCATCCGCCTGCGCGAGGGCCGCAGCCCGTTCGAGGGCGACACCAGCCATTTCTCGCATCGCCTGGTGGCCTTGGGACTCACCAAAACGCAAGCCGTGCTGACGATTTACTTGACCAGCTCGGCCTGTGGCCTGGGGGCCTTGCTGTTGCACCAGGTCGACCTGGTGGGGGCCGTGGTAATCGTGCTGTTGATCGTGTGTTTGCTGTGTGTGATTGCCATTCTGGAAACGACCGCCGCCCGGCGGCTGCGCCGCGAGTCGCGAACCCGCTCGTAATGGATTGAAGTCGGACGAACGTCGAGGAGCCCCAGCGTGGCCAAGACCCCGCGAAGCGAGCCAGCCCCCAAGCGTCGCCGTCAGCCGGTGCCGAGCCAGCCGCTGCCCCCGCTGCGCCCCTGGCTGTTGGCGGCCGCCACGCC
>CAZPED010000545.1:0-3228 GCA_964585335.1 uncultured Planctomycetaceae bacterium
CGGACCGGCGCGATTTTCGGCCCCCTACCAGTCGATGCTGGCCGCGTCGAACACGGGGCCCTCGACGCACGTGCGGCGGTAGTCCCAGTTGCCAGCCTCGTCGCGCACCCGGGCCACGCAGCTGAAGCAGATGCCAATGCCGCAGGCCATGGGGGTTTCCAGCGAGACCCGGCAAGGAACCTGGCGCTCGGCGGTGATGGCCGCCACGCGCTCCATCATTCGTTCCGGACCGCAGCACACGACGTGGGCGCTGGGCGACTCGTCGAGCACGTGCTGCAAAACATCGGTCACCAGTCCGTGGTGGCCCGCCGAGCCGTCGTCAGTGCTGATGCGAACTTGCATGCCCAGCCGCTCGAAATCGGCCACGCCGGCCAGGTAATCGCGCGTGCGGGCACCGTAACACAGCGTGACGCGGCCCGGCCGCTGGGCATCGCGTGCGGGCAGGCCGTAGCGGCGCTGCCCCAGGTACTCGCTCGCCAAGGCCAGAAACGGGGTCTGCCCGATGCCGCCGGCGACCATCACCAGGTGATCGGCCGGGGTAGGCGCAAAGCCGTTGCCCAGCGGACCCCAGACTTCCAGCTCTTGGCCCACAGTAAACTGCGCGAGCCGCCGGGTCATTTTGCCCAAAACCAGGTACACCACGTCGATGCCCACGGGCGAGCCGCGCAGGCCGTCGGCCAGCACCGTATCGTACAAAGCCAGCGGCCGGCCGAGCAGCGGGTCGTTGGCGCCGGCCAGGCGCAACATGACGAACTGGCCGGGCACGATCCGTTGGGCCAGCTCGGGACAATGGAACCGCACGCGGTACGTGTCGCGGGCAATTGCCACGTTCTCGAGCACCGTCACGCGGTGAAACGTGGCGCAATCGGCGTAGTGGCCAACGTGGGCCGAATGGGTCATGGCTATAGATCGCGGGGGGCTGCAAGGTCGGCGCCGCGAGCAGCCAACGTCGTGCCACGCGCTGCTCGTCGGCGGCAGCGCCAATCGCTGTGCGCTGCCAGCGGCCATCGTATCGGGCCGGTCCGCCACTGCCAATGGCCAACTCAGCCGCGGCGCGGTACCGCCGGAAGCTCGGCTGCCATGCGGGCGAACACCGGGGGCCAGTCTCCCAGCGTATGTTGGCGGAACAAACGCATCGTGGGATACCACGGCGTGTCGTCGCGCTCCAGCATCCAGCGCCAATCGGGTGCGTATGATAGCGCCAGCCACACAGGCACGCCCAGTGCGCCGGCCAGATGGGCAATGGCCGTGTCCGAGGTCACAACCAGGTCGAGCGCCTGCATGGCTGCCGCGGTGTCGAGGAACGCGCCGCCCGACAGGTCGAGCTCGCTGGCCAGGTCGACCACCGCCAACGACGCGGCCACCGCCGGCAGCTGCTCGCTGCCGGGACCTTTTTGCAGACTGAACAGCTGCACGCCGGGCACGCTGGCCAAGGGTGCGAATTGCGCCAGCGGAATCGAACGGAAACGATCGCCCCGGAAGTTGACGCGGCCTTGCCAGGCAATGCCGACCCGCAGCGCTTCGTAGTCGGCCAGCCGGGCGCGCCACGCGGCCACGCGCTGGGCGTCGGCAGTCAGGTAGGGAACCTCGGCGGGCACGTTCTCTAACGTGGTGCCAAACACGTGCGGCAGGCTCAGCAGTGGCACTTGCAGGTCGAAGGCCGGCAGCGGTAGCTCTTTGGCGGTCAGACCGGCAACGCCCGCTTGGGCCAGCAGCGGCAGCAGGATTTGCTGGGCCGCCACGACGACCGTTCCCTCCCCTGCCCGCGCGCGCACTTGTTTCAGATAGCGGATGAATTGCAGCGTGTCGCCGAGTCCCTGTTCGCAGTGGATCAGCAGCGTGCGGCCCCCCAGCGGTTCGCCGCGCCACAGCGGCTGCGGAAACCGCAGGGTATCGAACTGCGGACATTCGACGCGCCGCTCGTAGTCGCGCCAGCCAGCGGCAAATTCACCCAGGCTCAACAGCGCCATCCCACGGCTGCACACGGCCTGCGCATAGTCGGGCTGAACGTGCAGCGCCCGCTCGTATTGCTCGATGGCCTCGCGTGGCCGCCCTTGGTCTTTCAGCACCGTGCCGAGATTGAACTGAAACTCGGCCCGCTCGGGCTCGAGCAGCGCGGCTTTTTCGAACAAACGCTGAGCGCCGGCCAGATCGCCGGAGTCTTGCAGCACGACCCCCAGGTTGCTGATGGCGGGCGTGAGCAGCGGCTGCTGTTCGAGGGCCGCGTCGAGCGCCGCGCGGGCCTCGACCAGCCGGCCCGCCTCGCGCAGCGCGTTGCCCAGATTGCAGTAGGCTTCGGTGTAATCGGGCTTGAGTTCGATGGCCTGGCGATAGCTCTCGATGGCCGCCGGCAAATCGCGTTCGAGTTGGTTGATGTTGGCGAGCTGAAACTGCGCGACGGCGTTTTGCGGATCGGCCGCGGTGGCGGCTGCAAACGCCGCGGCGGCGGCCGGCAAATTGCCCAGGCGTTTTTCGAGCTGTCCCAGGGCCAGGTAGCCCTGGTCCCACTGGGGCTGAGCGGCCATGGCTTGCTGGTAACAGCGGCGCGCTTCGTCGACCTGGCCTTGAGACTCGCGGATCGTACCCATGGCGTGCCAGGCGGCGGCAAATTCGCCGCTAAGCTGGATCGTCCGCTGATAAGCGGCCAGCGCTCGGTCGGGTTGATTGGCCAGCTGGTAGAGCGTGCCCAGGTTGTAGTGGGCCACGGCCGCGTTGGGTTGCAGCCGCACGGCCTGCTCGTAGCTGGCCGTGGCTTCGCCGATCATGCCCAGGCCACGATAGGCTTCCCCCAGGTTGCCGTGAATGGCCGCCTGCAACGGGTCGATCTCGACCGCGCGGCGCAAGTACTCGAGCGCTTCGGCCGGCCGGCCAGTCTGCCAGCCAATCAGCCCCAACAGATTCAGCGCTCCGGCGTGCCTCGGGTCCTGCTCGATGATTTGCAGGTACAACGGCTGCGCATCTTGCCACTGGCCAGCGCGATGTTTTTCGACCGCGACGCGAAACATCTCACTCAGACTGGCCATCTCGTTGAGGTCCTCGAGCGGTCGCGCAATGGGGCATTGGCATTCGTCACGGGCGGCGGGCTGGCCGGCGACCCGCGGCGCCCGGTTTGCCGCCGGCCCGGGCCTGTTGCCGCTTGCCCGGGCGTTTGCCGGCCGATGGCTTGGCCGGAGCGTCGCCGCCGATGATTGCGCGCGTCGGCCGCGGAGCGAGCGCCGGCTTTTTGGC
>CAZPED010000546.1:0-3227 GCA_964585335.1 uncultured Planctomycetaceae bacterium
AGGCTGTCGACGACCATCGTCGTGCCCACGGCCAGCGGCTCGTAGAACGTCTGGTTCTGTCGCTTGGGGTTCAGGCTGGCGACGTAGTTCGTCCACAGCACCTGCATGTAGTCGATGTACTGCCGCATGCGGCCCAACAGCGAAATACTTTCCACCGCCGTGGTGGCCTCGCGGGCGCCCGCCGTCGGATCGAGCACCAACCACGCGCCCTGCGGCATGTCGTCGGGCGCAAACTCGCCCTCGGGGATCTCGCTGGGTGTCAAATAGGCCTCGACCCAGGCATGAGCATGCAATTGCTGCACCTGGTAGTACCGCCCCACGGAGTTCCACTCGCCACCCTTGAAACCCAGCGCCATCCGGGCCGGAATTCCCTGGCTGCGCAACATCATCACCAGAGCTCCGGCAAAGTACTCGCAATGGCCTCGCTTGTTGCGGGTGACGAAGTCCTCGATCGGATCCGCAGCGCTGTCGCGTTGCTGCGCTTCGAGACTGTAGGAGAACTGCCCCGACTCGCGAAAGTAACGGTTCAAGGCCCGGGCAGCCGGCAGGTGTTCCTGCGGGTCGACGCCGCTGGCGGCCAACGTTTGCGCGGCCAGCGTCCGCAACCCTTCGAGCGGATCTTTGCCGTTTTCGCCGACGCGGGGCATGCCGAGCAGTTCGTCGCGTTGGTGTCGTCGCAGCGGCACGAAGTGCGGCAGAATGTCGCGCTGTCGGCCGTCGACGATTCCCGTCGTGCCGACTTCGAACTCGACTTGCTTGTCGCGATACTCCTCCTGCCGAACCAGCCGCTCGTAAGCCCCGTCGATGCGCAGCCGCGGGTCGCTGCCCACGGCGAAAACCGGATAGATCGGAAACAGCTCGGACACGTCGAGCGGCTCGGCCGTGATCCGCTGGCGCATGTAGTTCGTAGTGGTCGCGGGGGGCAGCACGCCCACGCTGTTCAACGCATTGTGCGACCACTCGCCGCCGACATAGCGGGTGACGACATTGCCCCGAAACAGCGGCTCGCCCTGCAGGTGCACCGCCTCGTTGCCCCGATCGCGAAAGAACTGCACGCGCATCACCAGGTCTGAGTTATTGACGACCTCGCCCAGTTCCCCCAGCGTCACCTTCTTCGAGAACCCGACCGAACGTAGCGGCGTTCCCACGGACAATTCGCGATTGGGCAAGCGCCAGCGCGGCAACACGAAGAAGATGGCGCTGGCCGTGATCACCGCGCAAACGGCGATTCCCACCGCCAGGACCAGCAGCCCCCGCACGAGTTCGGGCGTTCGCGGAGCCACCGCGCTGCCGATCAGCACGATCTGGCCATTTGCCGGCGGAGCGACCAGCGTGGGCGCGGCAAGCGTCGCCGCCGTCGTCTGCCAGCGCTCGGCGTCGGTGTCGAGCACCAACAGGCTGAAGGTCACGATTCCCAGCACGACATACGTAAACAGCATGATGCCGAACGACGGCCCCGGCACCAGCGTCGAGGCGATCGCCACTTGTCCCAAACTCAAGAGCGCCAGTTGCCAGTACACGCGCGACGTCTTGGGCTGAAACAGCAGCACGAACTGCAAGTACGACTGCAAGTGGGCCACGACGATCAATTGCCCGGCACGATCCGATTCGTAGGCATTCACGGCCGAGGTCAGCATGATGACCAGCGCGATGCAACTGGCCATGGTCTGGTTCAATTGCAGCCACTTGCGCACGTCGGTGACCCAGACCGACAAGGACACGAGCACGACCGACGCCAAGAGCAGCCCGCGCGAGCCATCACCCATGGTGAGCAGCATCGTGGCCGACAGCACCAGCAGCGCCACGGCCAGCCGCAAGACGTGTTCAAGTCGAAGTTTGGCAGGCACGAATCGATCCACCACTTAGCTCAGTTGAAACAGGCGGGCCAGTTCATCGCGGCCGCCGTTGACGCCGTGCACGGCCCGGCCAGACAGCTGCGCCCCGCGTTCGCCCGCCGCCCGGGCAAACGCCTCCCAGTCGAGAGCGCGCGTGCTCACCAGCAGGGTGGGCACGCTGGGGGCCACGAGCGCCAACCCATGCCCCAAAGCGGCGGGTAGTGCCGGCCCGTGGTGCGGCTCGATCAGCGCCAGCGCGTCCATCTGCTCGCGAAAGAACAACGGCGAGGCGGCGCCGGCACGCTGCAGCAGGCGGTCGCCCGCCACAACCAGCGTCAACTTCCGGCCCATCTGACGGCAGGCCTCGGCGATGACCGTCGCCACGAAGCTGATCACGTTTTCGACGTCCGCCCGCGCTTCTTCGCTGGCTGCCGTTGGCTGCCAGAGATCGACCAGTATGGCCAGATCCTGACTGCGACGCTGTTCGTATTGCCGCACGACCAGCGAACCGCGGCGGGCCGAAGTCCGCCAGTGAATCGCCCGCTGGCTGTCGCCCGAACGCCAGTCGCGCACGGCGTAGAAGTCGGCCTCGACCAGTCCGCGGCGCTGCATGCGTTGGCCGCCCACCGGGCTTTCGAGCGACAGACGCGTCCAATCTTGCGTCAGCCGCCCCAGCCGCGGATGCACCAGGAGCTCGCCCAGATCGTCGCGCACCAGGCTGTGCCGCACCAGTCCCAGCGGAAACCGCGTGGACACGCGGAGCGGACCGCACAAGTAACGCCCGCGCCGCAAGTGCCAACCCTGGTAGCTGGCCTGGCTGGTGGCGCCCGCCAGGATCTGCGGAAAATAAACGCTGACGCTCGTGGCCGTGGCCGATCCATCGGTGGCGTCGCGGACCAGGGTGTCTTGCACTCGCAACCCCCAGATCGACAGCCAGCGGCGGTGGTTCGTCAGCCTGACGTCGGCCACCAGCCGCTCGTCGGCGTGCAAGTGCGAGGGCAGCTTGCGCTCGATCGACAACCGCCGCAGCGCAAAGCGGCCGTACAGCAGGCCGAACAGGAACGGGCCCACCAGGATGCAGCCCACCAGCATCAGCAGGTTCAATTGCCGACTCACCGAGCCCACGAGCACGGCCAGCACGACCACCGCGTACCACAGGCCTTCGCGACACAGCCAGATTTGCCGGTGTTCAGTCATTGCCGCTTGAATCGCCGGTGGGGTTCGCCACGCTTGCGCCGGTCGGGCCGGATCGGTCCGCCCGCCACACTGCCTGTATTGTAGCAGGGCCGCCCGGTCCGCGCCGCATCGGCCGTAGCCCCGCTAGCGCGGCGTGCGGATACTCTCGACCAGCCGCCCGATCAGCGCCTCGAGCGCCGCGCGGTTCGTGCCCTG
>CAZPED010000547.1:0-3221 GCA_964585335.1 uncultured Planctomycetaceae bacterium
GCGGCGCTACCAGCGTGATCCGCGCCGGCAGCACCTCCACGTCCAGCGGCAGTTGGCCGCCTGGGTCGCCGTCGAGCTGGTAGGGCACCGGCCGGTCCGACTCGATGCGCAAGCGGCGTACGCGCGTGGTGTGGTAGTCGGGCAGCGCCCGGTGCATGGCCAGCCAGATGAATCCCAGGTAGCGCAAGCCATGCAGCAGCGAGCCGCGGCCGAACGTGGCCAGGTCGAGCTGGCCGTCGCCTGGCCGTGCGTCGGGAGCCATTTGTAGCTTGCCGGCGTACGACGGCAGGTTGACCACGAACGCCCAACGGGCCGAGAGCGAATGCTCAGTGGCCCCCTCGTCGGTAAAGCACGTGATCTTCAGGTCGGGATACTCGTAGTTGCACACGGCGTCCCAAATGGGCCGGGCCCAGGTCCAGTAGCTGATGTGTCCGCCGCTGCGCAAGCGGTGTAGACGTTCGACCACGTCGGCATCGAAGCCGCAGCCGGCCATCAGCACGACCACGCGCCCGTTGGCGCGGCCGGCATCGATGCGGGCCATGGCCCCTTCGGCCAGCATGTCGGCCATGGCCGCCACGTCGCGCGTCAGGCCCAAATAGCCGGCCAGCAGGTTGGCCGTGCCGAGCGGAAACACGGTGATCGGCACGGCGGGCTCGAGGCGATTGGCCAGCTCGGCGACGGTGCCATCGCCGCCGCCGGCCACAACGGCCCGCAAGTCGCCTTGGGCCAGCAGCCGATTGGCCAGTTCGGGCAGCACGTCGAGATCGGTGACCAGTTGCGCAACGAGTCCGCGGCTGGCCAGGCGTTCTAGCAGCTGATCGATGGCCTCGCGGCGATGTTGGCTGCCGGCCGTGGGATTGGCCACGACCAGCACATGCCGCGGCGAGCGGGCGGCAGCATTTGGAGAGTGCAACGGCGGCAAGTTCCTGGTGATGCCAGCGAAACGGCCGCGGCCACCAGCGAGCGGGCGTCGTCGGCGTCGTGACGATGGAAGTCGATTAAACCCGAACGCCGATTGGCCGGCTACTTGGGTTTTTCAAAACCGCTCAAGTCCGAGTTTCAGACACCGGCCAGTGGCGCGATGCGTTGCGCTGGCCCCGGTGACCAGTGTTTCGTTTCGTGTATTGGAATGATGCAGACTGCGGCGGATCGATTCAGGGCCCACGCCGGTGCTCTGATGAGGTAGCAGCGGCGGACAAAAAAACGCAAGTCCTTGTTTTTTAGTGACATGGGACACGACTTGTTTGCTACCCGAGCTTGGCAGCAGGCAACTGGCATCGTGGTTGCTAAAAGCGGGCGGCGGCGACGCCCAGCGTCGCCCTTAACGAGCGGCCCGTGGGGCCTCTGATGAAATTTCGCCGGATAGTTACCTTGCCCCTAACCGTCCAGCACCGCCAAACGACTTTGGCGCATCAGAGGCCCCTTTTTATTGCGCAGCCTGCTGCTCGAAATTGCCGCACTGATGGCGAAATCTCGCGCATTTCTACACCAGCACAGGCGGCGTAAAGCGGCCGCTCGCCCGGGCGCCTTCGCGTTCGCGCAATTGCTTGCAACCAATCGCGCCCGTTTGCCGCGCAAGACGACGGATGGTGCCTAGCTCGCTAGCACGACTGCGGCGCCGGACTGGGCACAGCCGGTCTGCTGGTAAAAAGATTTATTGTCGTAAGCGACACGCTGGTATTTGGTTGCGGCGTCGGCCCGGCGTCGCCAAGGCCATCGGCCGTGCCCAGTTGGCACACTGCTTGCTTTGCGCTGCCCACGCGGTTCGACTTTTACTGGGTGCTTTCCTCGGGTGTGGCAAGTTCGATGATCTCGCAAGTGGTCAGTGTGAACTATCCGACGGAGCACCATCTTTATCTGACGCTCTACGTCAGCAACGCCGGCGGAGTGATAGCCGTTGCCCTTGGTTGAGCGCCCCAGCTGCGCGCTCAATCTGGCCGACTCGATGGCGCCCCGTGTGAGCGCCGGCCAGTCTGGCTTTTTTCTGAACGTTTTGTGATCGACGTATCCCTTGCCAGTGGGGCGGACCGGCAGGCGGAACGCGACTTTATCCGTTGCGTCCTTCTGTTATGCGTGGAGGTCCTATGCGCATGTTGTTTGATCGAATGGTGCCGGCCCTGCTGCTCGGCATGATGTTGCTGCTGTGTTGTTCGCAAGTGTCGGCTCAAGAGCCCGGCGAAGCCGCCGTGGTGAAGGCCGAGGAAACCCCGGCTGCTCCGGCGCCGGCAGTGCCCCCCGGGTTCAACAAGAACCTGGACGGGATGAGCGTGGCCATCGACACCGTGTGGGTGATGATTGCCGGCTTTCTGGTGATGTGGATGCAGGCGGGCTTCGCGCTGGTCGAAACCGGCCTGACGCGGGCCAAGAACGCCGTGAACATCTGTATGAAGAACTTGCTCGACTACTGCTTCGGCAGTCTGGCCTACTGGGCCGTCGGCTTCGGGCTGATGTTCAGCATCGGCAACGAATACGTCGGCCATAGCGGGTTCTTCCTCAAGGAAGAGCCGGCCCAAGTGGCCCAGCCCGACGGCACCATGAAGGAGACGACGAACTTTGACGCCCTGTCGTGGTCGGCTGTGCCGTTGGAATCGAAGTTCTTCTTTCAGTTGGTGTTCGCCGCCACCGCGGCCACGATTGTTTCGGGCGCCATGGCCGAGCGGACCAAGTTCCTTTCTTACATGGCCTACAGCATCATCATCTCGCTCTGTATCTACCCGATCTCGGGGCACTGGATTTGGGGCGGCGGCTGGTTGGCGCAGAAAGGCTTTTTCGATTTCGCCGGGTCGACCGTGGTGCATAGCCTGGGCGGCTGGTTGTCGCTGGTGGGCGCCTTCGTGCTCGGGCCGCGAATCGGCAAGTTCGACGCCGCGGGCAAGCCCAAGGCGATTCCGGGTCACAACCTGGTCTTGGTCTGCTTGGGTGTGTTCATTCTCTGGCTGGGGTGGTTCGGCTTTAATCCCGGCAGCACGATGGCGGCTGACGGCGTGAGCATCGCGCACATCACGTGCACCACCAACATCGCCGGCGCCACTGGCGGTATCGTGGCCCTGTTTGTCGCCAAGGCGTTGTTCAAGAAATGGGAAGGCACGATGGCCCTCAACGGCGTATTGGCCGGCCTGGTGGGCATCACGGCTCCCTGCATGTGGGTTGCGATTCCCAGCGCCAGCATCATTGGCGCGGGGTCTGGCGCCCTGGTGGGCTTCTCTGTGGTGTTGTTCGAG
>CAZPED010000548.1:0-3213 GCA_964585335.1 uncultured Planctomycetaceae bacterium
GCGTTCGATGACTGGACAAGCGTGATGGCGGAAATCGGCGCCGCACTGACAGCGGTAAAACGCGGCTGAACCCGACACCGCACGGCGAGTCGCGGCGGTCAGCGCCCTGCTGCCCGCGTGCTATAATTTCAGCCGGGTCGGATAGTTCGGCATTCTTGGCGAGAGCGGGCGCAATGCGGCTTCTGCGCGGGACCTTGATCGTGTTGGCGCTTAGCGCGCCGCTGGCCTGGGCGGCCGATGCCAAGCCGCGCGTCAGCTTCGAGCTGCTGACCAAGCCCGGGTTGTCGCTTACCGCCTCGCAGCAGTGGTACAAGGTCCTTACCGACCTGGGTATCGAGGGGCTGCAAATCCATTCGGCGGGTCCGGGCGAGGAGATGGGCATCAGCCGCGCCGGCAGCCAGGCCGAGCCGCGCTATAAAGTCGTGGGCATCCTCGCGGCCGACAACGTGCTGTACTTGCCCGGCGGCAAATTCAAACCTCAAGAAGCCGGCCGGCTGCGCAAATGGATCGACGATCTAGCCGATGGCGGCGCCGAGGGGGTCACCCAGCCGCGCTCGGCGTTCGGACTCACCGGCAGTCAACTTGCCGAAGCCAACGACGACCTGAAATCGCCGCTGGGCATTGCCACCAAGGGCCTCACCGCCGATCGGGCACTGGCGCAACTGGCCGCGCGGATCAAACACCCGATCGAGATCTCGGCCACTGCCCGCCGGGAACTGGCTCAACTGACGGTGACCGACGAGCTGAGCGATTTGTCGTGCGGCACGGCGCTGGCCGCGCTGCTGCGCCCGGCGGGGTTGGCTTTTGAACCCGAGCGAGCGGGCGGCGCGTTGCAATTTCGCGTGCGGCCGGCCGCGCAGGGGCGCGAGGCGTGGCCCGTGGGCTGGAAACCCAAGCAGCGAGCAGCCAAGACGCTGCCCGAGCTGTACCAGTTTCTGAATGTCGAGATCAAAGATATCTCGGTGGCCGAGGCGATGGCGGCCATCGAGGGGCGGCTGAAAGTTCCGTTCCTGCTCGACCACAACGCGCTGGCGGTCGAGGATATCGACCCGGCGAAAGTTCAGGCCGCGGTGCCCGAGAAGCGGATGACCTACAGCCAGGTGTTGCAGAAGGTGCTGTTGGCCGCGCGGCTGAAGTACGAGCTGCGCGTCGACGACGCCGAAAAGCCGTTCGTCTGGATCACGTCGATTAAGCCGCAACGCTAATAGCCCGCTGAAGAGCTCAACTGGCAGCTAAGCCCTTCAGCTGGCCAGCGTTTCCCACACCAGGCGGTAATACTGCATGACCCGAATCGGGTCGGCCGTTTGCGAGCCCTCTTCCAGCAGCGTCCAGCCGTTGAACTGGTTTTGCTTGAGCAGGCCAAACAGCTCGCGCCAGGGGTAGCCGCTGATCAGGTCGTGAATGTGCAGCGTGCCGAGGCGGTCCTTCACCGAGTTGAAGTTGGCTGCCAGTCCCGGGCCAGCCGTGTCCTCGCCGTTGCAGTTCCAGCAGAGCTTCGAGCCGGGGTGCTGCGAGACGTCCATGATTTTGCGGATGACGCCGATGTCGGACGTGCCGCGGCCGTGGATCTCCAGGCGAATGTCCACGCCGTAGCCGGCGCCGAACGCGGCCACCTCGTCGAGCGCCTTGCCGATCTGCTCGATCGTTTTGGCCACGGGCACGCCGGCGGGCAAGCCGTTAGGACGCACCTTGACCCCCGTGCCGCCCACGTCGTGGCAGAGGCGGATGAAGGACTTCGTCTCTTCGATATTCTTTTTCAGCACCGCCGGGTCGGGCGAATGGAACTCGCAGGTCGAGCCCAGGCCGACCAGCTCCACCTGGCTGTCGGAAAACCGCTTGGCCACGTCGCGGCGCTGCTGCTCGTCGAGCGCGGGCTCGACGCCGTGCTTGTGCGTGGTGCGCAGCTCGACGCCGCGGAAGCCGGTCTTCTCGCAGTTCTTGATCAGCGTGGGCAGGTCCCAGTCGGCCGCCCACTGATACGTGACCAGTCCCAATTGCATCATCGCTGGCGGCTCCGGGTGGTTGATCGTCGGTTGCGTACCAGTGTCGCTCGACCGGCGGTCGATTACAACAGCTCGTCGAGCTGGCCGACCAGCCGCTCGAAATAGCCCAGCGCCGTGTCGACCGCGTGCGGCTGCTCCATGTCCACTCCCGCGCCGCGGAGCAGGTCGAGCGGATACTTCGAGCAGCCCCCCTTCAAAAAGCCCAGGTAGTCGTCCAGCTCTTTCTGGCCGCCGTTGGTCACGCGCTCGGCCAGCGCGATCGCGGCCGACAGGCCCGTGGCATACTTGTAGACGTAAAACGCCCGGTAGAAGTGTGGGATGCGGAAGCATTCGAGCGACAGCTCGGGGTCGAGCGCGAAGCCGGGGCCGAAGTACAGTTCGAGCAGCTTGCGATACTCGGCCTTGAAGCGGTCGACCGTCAGCGGCTCGCCGGCTTCGGCCAGCGCGTGCGTGATCCGTTCGAACTCGGCGAACATGGTTTGCCGCAAGATCGTGCCGCGGATGGCGTCGATCTCGCGGTTGATCAGAAAGGCCCGCTGCTTGTCGCTCGTGGCCCGCTCCATCATATACCGGGCCAGCAGTTGCTCGTTGAAGGTGCTGGCCACTTCGGCCACGAAGATCGTGTAGCTGTAGTACTGAAACGGCTGGTTCTTGGCCGAGTAGTAGCTGTGCATCGAGTGGCCGGCCTCGTGCGCCAGGGTGAACACGTGGTCGAGCACGTCGGCCTGGTAATTCATCAGAATGTAGGGATCGCCGTCGTACGAGCCCGAGCTGAACGCGCCGCTCTGCTTGCCCTGATTGGGGTAGCGGTCGCTCCAGCGGCCGCTCAGGCCTTGTTCGAGCACGCCGCAGTATTCGCTGCCCAGCGGCTCGATGGCCGACAGGACCAGCTTGACCGCCTGGCTCCAGGTGTGCCGGCTCTTCAGCTCGCTGAGAATCGGCACGTAGGTGTCGTAGTGATGAATCTCGCGCAGCTGCATCTTGCGCCGCCGCAGGTCGTAGTAGCGGTAGAGCGCGGGCAGGTGCCGGTGCACCGACTCGATCAGGTTGGCGACCACCGAGACCGGCACGTTGTCGTGAAACAGCGAGGCCGCCAGCGCGCTGTCATAGTTGCGGGCCCGGGCGTAGTAAACGGCGCGTTGGATCGAGCCGCTGGGCGTGGCGGCCAGCGTGTTCTCGTGAGCCACGAACTGCGAGTAGTACTGGTGAA
>CAZPED010000549.1:0-3213 GCA_964585335.1 uncultured Planctomycetaceae bacterium
GCCGGATTCATCGTTGCCCGCTCGCCCGAGACGATCGTGCTCAAGGACGTGAGTGGCAAAGTGGTAAGCGTGGCTGCCGCCGACGTTGAAGTGCTCCAGCAACAGCAGAAGTCGCTGATGCCCGAACTGGTGCTGAGCGAGGTAACGGCGCAAGACGCGGCCGACCTGCTGGCCTACCTGACGACACTGAAGTGATCACGATCCGACCTACCGGAGGTGAGCCGATGGCCGTTAGCCCCTTGCGCACTCACGGCACGCACCAGCGCGCTCGGCCTATCGCGCGGCGCTGGCAGTGGCTGCCGGCAATGCTACTCGCCGGTGGGATCGCTGTTTTGGCCGACGCGGCGCGCGGCCAGGCCCTGTCGCCCGACGAGGCGCTCAAGCACTTCAAGGTGGCCGACGGCTTTGACGTGCAACTGTTTGCCAGCGAGCCGCTGGTGCGCCAGCCCGTTACGATGACGTTCGACGATCGTGGCCGGGTGTGGGTGCTTCAATATCTGCAATATCCGACGCCGGCGGGGCTCAAGCCGGTGTCGGTCGATCGCTATCTGCGGACCAAGTACGATCGCCGGCCCGAGCCGCCGCCCCGGGGGCCTCGGGGCAACGACCGCATCACGATTCTCGAAGATACCGACGGCGATGGACGCGTCGACCGGGCAAAGGACTTCGCGTCAGGCTTGAATCTCGCCTCGGCGCTGGCGATTGGCCGCGGGGGCGTGTACGTGGGACAAGCGCCCTACCTGCTCTTCTATCCCGACCGCGACGGCGACGACGTGCCCGATGGCGACCCCCAGGTGCTACTGACCGGCTTTGGCATGGAAGACGCCCACGCGGTGATCAATTCGCTGCAATGGGGGCCCGACGGCTGGCTCTACGGCGCACAGGGCAGCACGGTCACGGCCGACATCGACGGCGTCGGTTTCCAGCAAGGCATCTGGCGCTATCACCCCGAGACGAAACGCTTCGAGCTGTTTTCCGAAGGTGGTGGCAACACCTGGGGGCTCGATTTCGATCGCCACGGCAACGCCCTGGCCGGCACCAACTGGAGCAACGCCATGGGGCTGCACCAGGTGCAAGGCGGCTACTACGTCAAAGGCTTCTCCAAACATGGGCCACTCCACAATCCGTACACGTACGGCTACTTCGAGCATATGGCCCACACGGGACACGCGGGCGGCCACGTCACCTGCGGCGGTATTGTCTATCAAGGGGGCGCGTATCCGGCGACGCTAGACAACGCCTACATCGGCGCAAACCTGCTGTCGAACGCGGTCTACTGGAGCGCGATCGAGCCGGACCGCTCGACGTTCAAAACTCGTTACGTCGGCACGCTGCTGGAAACCGACGACGTGTGGTTCCGGCCCATCGACTGCCTGACCGGGCCCGATGGCTCGGTGTACGTCGTCGATTGGTACGACCAGCGCGCCAATCACGTAATACCCGAGGACACTTGGGACCGCTCGAACGGCCGCATTTGGAAGGTCGTGTACCGCGGCACGCCACCGGCTGGCAAGCTCGATCTGTCGCGCCGCACGAGCGACGAACTCGTCGACCTGCTCGCGCATTCCAACGCCTGGCAGCGCCGCGAGGCCCGGCGAATCTTGTCCGAGCGCCGCGATCCGTCCGTGTTGCCCCGTTTGCTCTCCCTCATTACCAGCAGTGGACAACAGCCTCTGGCGCTCGAAGCCCTGTGGGCCTGGTACGTCTGCGGCGGCTGGTCGGTGGAGGCGGCCGATTCTTTGCTCGAACATCCCTCGGCGGACGTGCGGGCCTGGACCGTGCGCCTGTTGGGCGACGAACGGCGCGTGCTGCCCGCGGCCTTGCGTCAGCGGCTGGTGGCGCTGGCCGCTCATGACCCCAGCCCCACGGTGCGCAGCCAATTGGCCTGCACGAGCAAGCGGCTGCCGGCCGATGACGGCCTGCCGATCGTGGCCCAGTTGATGCTCCGCGACGAAGACGCGACCGACCCGCATTTGCCGCTGCTCATATGGTGGACGCTGGAGGATAAGGCGCTGACCAACACCGCCGCCGTGCTCAAGCTGTTTGCCGACGGATCGGTCTGGGCAACGCCGATCGTTCGCGACATGCTGGTGGAACGCCTGGCCAGGCGTTATCTGGCCGAGCGAACAGACGCCGGCTATGCCGCCTGCGCGCAGTTGTTCACGCAGGCTCCCGATCGGGCCGCGGTGCAGCGGCTGCTCGTGGCGCTTGAGCGCGATTTCGGCGGCCGTCCGCTGGCCAGCGTGCCGCCGGCCTTGGCGCCGCTGGTCGAGCGATTGCTGGGCGAACCGCAGGCCGATGCAGCGTTGATTCGCCTGGCAATGCGGCTGGGCAGCCCCCAGGCCCGGACGATGGCCTTGGCGCGACTGAGTGATAGCGGGCAGCCGCAAGCCGAGCGTCTGGGCTATATCGCGGCGCTTGGACAAGCCGCGCAAACCGAGGACGTGCCGCGACTCGTCGCGCTGCTCGATGAAGCGCCCGAACCGGTTCGCACCGCGGCGCTGGCGGCCCTCGAGCATTTCGATCAAGAGGCCATTGCGGGGGAAGTGCTCGCGCGCTATGGCGGCTGGAGCGCCCAGCTTCGCGCTCGAGCGCTCGTTTTGTTGTGCAGCCGGCAAGGTTGGTCGGCACAGTTAGTGGCGGCGGTGGCGGCCCGCCAGATCGAGGCCAAGGACGTATCGGTCGACCAGGTGCGGCAGATGCTGGCGCACGGCGACGCGGCGCTGGCCAAAGCCATTGAGGCCCAATGGGGTAAAGTGCGCCCAGCCACGCCAGGCGAAAAGCAAGCTTACGTGCCCGTGCTGGGACGCGTGCTCAACGAAGGCCAAGGAGACCGGGAGCGAGGGCACCAGCTGTTCGTCAAGCACTGCGCCGTTTGCCACACGCTGTTTGGCGAGGGAAACAAGATCGGCCCCGATTTGACCAGCGCCGACCGCAAGAACCGCGACGCCCTGCTGCTGAACATTCTCGATCCGAGCGGCTACGTGCGTCCCGAGTACGTTGCCCAGACCGTTGCGCTCAACGACGGCCGGGTGCTGACCGGGCTGGTCGTCGAATCCACGGCGCAGGCCATCACGCTGGTCGACGCAAAGAACCAGCGGATGACTTTGTCGCGCGATGAAATCGACGAGTTGCAGCCGTCGCCGCAGTCGCTGATGCCCGAGCGGTTGCTCGAGACGCAGAAGGCGCCGGCACAGACCGCCTGGGTGACGC
>CAZPED010000550.1:0-3210 GCA_964585335.1 uncultured Planctomycetaceae bacterium
GAGCAGGAACAAATCGCGCGACGCTCCCGCGGTGCTTTTGACGGCGCCCAGGGTGAGCAAGCCGCGGTCCGGATCCCAGCCGGGACCGGCGATCGAAATGTCGGCATCGACGGTTCCCTCGACCGGAATTTCGATCTGCGGAGGTTGCTCCACGCCGGCCAGGGCCAGTTCGAGGCGGATTGTCTGCCGGACCGGTCCCAAGGGCAACCCCGGTTTGATCATGACCGTGACCAGCAGCCCGCACTTGGCCCCCTCTTCGGTCAGCTGGTCTGCGGCCATCGGCCGGCTTTGCACGTCGAAATAGGGGGCCGACTGGGCACTTGCTAGCTGATGGCTGACCAGTTCCACCTTGTCCGACACGAAGACCTGAATCTTGATGTCCGACTTCACCGGCTCGGTGGCCGAAAACCGGCTCAGCACCAGCGACTCGGGCGTAACCGTGTAGGGCGATGCCACCTGGCCAAAAATATTGAGTTCGATCCGTGGCTGATCGGGGTCGTTGGTCAACAGAGTCGCCGTCTGGCGGAAGTTTGGCTGCGCGACCGTAGGTAAGTACTCGACCGTTACTTCGGTCGACTCCCCTGGTTGCAACTCGGTGCGCGCAAGCTCGGCAATCGTGCACTTGGTGCAAGTCGTGCCGCCGCTCTTGAGCGTCAACGGCGCGGTGCCGATGTTAGAAACCTTGAACGCGTGACGCACCCGGCTGTCGCGCGCCACGTGGCCGAAGTTGTGAACCGTCCGGTCCACCAGCGCCCGGGGAACCTTACCGTCGATGGGCGTGGCGCTGGCCAATGTCGCCGCCGGAGGCGCCAGCCGATCTGACACCGCTGGGAAGCTGGCCAGGGTGATGCCGGCTCCCAAGGCCAGGCCCATCAAAATGCCGGCCACGATCGTATGCGATACTTTCATCGAACCGACGCCCCTTATGCGTTCTCGCCGAACTACCCAAACGACCGCTTCCCTTGATTTTAGGTTGAGTCGGTCGAAGGCGTCAACGCGGGCTGCGTCAGCAGCAATTCGAGCGACGAAACCATCTCGCTCGACAGTTTCTTGTCGCGGTGCGGCGTCAGCCGGTCGAGTTCCAGCGCCCGCTGTGCTTGCCTGCGGGCAGCCTCTTGCTTGCCCGTCATTTGCAGGGCCAGTGCCCATTCGCCAGCCGTGTTTGCCGAGTTGGGATACATGCTGGCCGCTTTGCGCAAGCACTGAACCGCGCTCTCGGCGGCCTCGGGATCGCCCGTTCGCCGGTAGACCTCCAGCATCCAATGCCCCACCTGGCGCCAGGTGGCGCTCGACTTCGGCCGCAGCTCGAGAATGTGGCGAGCCGCGTCGAGAAACTGTTCCTTAGCCGCTTGCTGCTTGGAGTCGTGGCGCAGCTTTTCCAGGTCCAGTTCAGCAATTGCCGTCCAGGGCTCGCTCGACAACGGGTCAGCCCTTACGGCGTCGAGATACGCCACCACGCGGGCCTCGGGATGCCGCACCGCGGCCGCTTGCGCCATCGCCGGCTGCAACCGTACCACCGGGCCGTACGAGGTGTAATGGCAAGCCGCCAGCGTTGCCGCCACCAGTGCCAGACCGCCCACGGGCAGCCACCGCGCCCTCGCGCCCCGCCTTCCCGCAGGCTCGACCTGCGGCACTCCCTCGGCCTGGCCAAGCACGAGCGCGGCAAGCAGCCAAAAGGTTCCGCCAATCGCTGGGTAAGCAATGCCGCCGGCGCCCAGCAAATGCACGAGCAGCACCCCGAAAGCCAGAGAAGGCAAGCCGGACGGCAGTGTTCCGCGTCCGATCCAGCCCCAAAGCGCCAAGATCATCGCGGCGCCGACGAGCAATCCCGCCAACACCTGCAGCTCGGTGAGGGCAAAGCCCGTTAGCGGCGCCAGCAGAAACGCCAGCGGCAACCCGAACGCGCCGCCGGCAACGATGCCGGTGATCGGGGGAGTAATCCGCGCCGGTTCCGCTGGCAATTCGCTGGCCAGCGCTGGCTCTCCCCGGCGAAGCGTTCGCACGGTTGCCCAGGCCACGGCGGCCAGCACTCCCAACATGGCCACCAGGGCGAACGTGCCGCTCGTGGCCCAGACCTCGAGCAGCAGGTTGTGCGGATCGCGAATCTCTTCGCTTGCCTCGGGCAATTTGAACTCGGTGTAGTAGTCTTGAAAGTTGCCAGGGCCGACACCCAGCCACGGATGATTGCGAATCATCGCCAGCGTGGCCAGCCAATACTGTCCACGATAGCCGAGCGACTTGCTGGCCTCGCTCCAGACCTTGGCGTCGAGCCCACCGGCCGCGGCCGCCGCGGCGATCACGAGTGCCAGCCCGAGCGCCGATCCCAGGGCCCATTTCCAGGCGCCGCCGCGACGCACCGACCAGTTCAACGCGGGCCAGGCCACCAGCCCCGCCGCCAGGCCGGCATAAGCCGTGCGGCTCTTGGTCAGCACCAGGCACGCGGCAACCGCCAGTGCTCCGGCCGCCACTCCCACGAGCTGAATCCAGCCGATGCCGCCGCGACTGGTGGTTCGTGTGTCCGGAGCAGTCGTCCCGCGTGCCAACACGAGCAAGTTGCCCATTAGCCCCAGCGCCATCATCAGCCACGGCGCCAGGAAACCTGCCAGCGAGTTGGCCAAGGCGAACGTCGCCAGCGGCTCGGTGCTCTGCAGCCGATCTGCAAATTGCATCCGTTCGGGCGAGCCAGCGGGATACGTTTGGCCAAGAGCCCGAAGCATGACGGTATCGGGGTTGTCGGCGAATGCCGCCCTATCGGCGGGCAAACTGACCGTCACCTGGTAAAAGCCGAAAGCCGCCAGCACCACGGCCAGCGAAATCATCACTGCCACCACCGCGCGCGCTTCGCCCGGCTGCTGGACTAACTGCCGGATCAGAAAGTAGGCCGTTCCCAGACCGGCCCAAACCCACAGCATATTGAGGGCCTGCCGCGGCGTGCCGTGCGACGCGCCAAAGAGGGCCGCTCCGACGCAGATCGCCACCAGCGCGCCGGCGGGCGCGTCGGCCCAGGTGAGCGGTCGGGCCAGGTCACCCCGCAGCATGGCCCACGCGAGATAGAGTCCGGCCAGGACGAACCACAGCATGTCGAACGGCAGATCGTCGCCCACCCAGGACGCGCCTTCGCTGGGCACCAGCGGCCGAGCCACGCACAACGCCGTGGCGGCCGCCAACAGCCAGGGGCGCAGCGCGGCCAGCGGCTCTCTCGGGACCGGC
>CAZPED010000551.1:0-3202 GCA_964585335.1 uncultured Planctomycetaceae bacterium
CATTAGCCGCGCCAGCGCCTCGAGCGCCGCCGCCGCGTCCTCCGAACGACCGCTATGATAGGGCAACCGGGCCAGGCCTGCGCCTGCGCCACATCCGCGCAGGTCCAAGCGGAAAGCGCGCACGCCGCGATCGTTGAGCCGCCGCGAGATGCGCTGCATATAGCCGCTTTCGTGCGAGCCGGCCAGGCCGTGAATCATCAGCGCGGCACGATCGCCCGCGCGCCATTGTGGCGGCCGATCGTCGTGCAGCACGATCCGGTCGCCATCGTCCAGCGCAACGACGTGCCGCTCGGCGCGGTAAGTCCAGCGCGGCGTGGGCAGGTAAGCGCCCAACAACGTTTGCGCGTGCCCGGAGCGTGCCAGCAGGTGGGGGCGAAACGTGGGCCAGTCGTGCATCACAATAGTCGCTGCCGCGCTCGCTTGCTGGCTGCGGCAGGTGCTAGTTGGCGTTGAAGCGAATCGCCGGAGCGGCCGCCGGCACAAACTTCCCGTTAACAATCACCCGCAGCCCGCCTTTGGCCTGCGGATTGGGGGTTTGATTCTGTTGTAGCAGAATGCGCTCCGCGCGAATCACGATTTCCGGATCGCCGTCGTCGAGCGCTTTTTGCAAGCGGGCAAAGGCCAGCGGCCCTAGTTCGGTTAGCCGCTTGTGGGCGGCCTGCCGCTCGGCATAGCTGGGATTGCCCAGCTGCGCCACCAGCCGATCGACCTCGCTGCCCAATTGCGGGTCGGCATTTCGCATCACCACGATCGGCACACGCACGATCTTCGCCGGCTCAGGAAAGATCGACAACGGCACTTTCTCATCGATGGCCGCGGCCGACGGCCGGCAAACCACGACCACCCCTTCTCCCTCGAAGAGTGCCGGACCGTAATACTTCAAGAAGCGGTCGACTTCCGCGGGCTTCAAACCGGCGCCAAGCATTCGTTTCTGCATTGCGTCGACCGTTTGGGCCTTGAGTTCTGCCGACCCTACGGCCAGGGCCGGCGCCAGCGACACCGTTACCCCTTTGAGCGGGTGCGAGGGCGCCGCGGCGGGCATGGCGACCTTCGCCTTGGCTGGCAATCCGCCGAACAGGGCCGGCCTGGCCGGGGGCGCAGCGGCGCGGGGCTTGTCGGCCGGTTTGGCTAACTTGGCTTTGGCTGGCAAGCCGCCAAAGAGCTTCGTGACGGGCGGTTTGGAATCCGCTGCCGGGGCGGAAGTTGCCGCCGGCTTTTCCGCTGGCTTGTCGGGTGTCGCGGGGAGCGGCACCTCTTTTGCCGCTTCTTGCTGCGCAGGTTCGGCCGCTTGGGGTTGGGCGGGCTCCGGCTGTTTCGCCGCGGACTTGGCGGGTTCGTCAAACAAGTCCACTGCCGCCTGCTTGGGGGCCGCCACGGCGGCTTTTTCGCCGACCGGCTTGGGCGACACGCTCGCACCCGGCGGTATCGTGTCAATCCAGGCCAAACGGCGACCCTCGGGCGTGGGTCGCACTATCAGCACGTCGTACACCGGCACGCCGCTTACGTTGGCCACGGTGAACTCGTCGGGCCCGCCATCCAGCTGCAAAGGTGCGCCCAGGTTGGCCTCCAGATCGTAGGCCAGAAATCGCTCGCTGCGAGCGCCGTGCTTGATAAACAATGCGTCGCCCTGGCGCGCTGCGTGCATCCAATGCTCGGGATCGACGAACGTCAGTTCCGACTCGCCCTCGACTTTCTCCACTAGGTCGTAGCTGGGCATGCCCGACCAGCGGAGCCGGTTCGGCAGTCCTTCGCCGGGGGGCCAGTGCGCCAGGAACGTGCCGCTCTTGGTGCGCAGGTCGACGTCCAAATCCTTCAGCGGCTTGCCGTAGAAGGTCAGGAGACTGAGGGGCCCGAGCGGCGCCTTAGCATCCGTTGCTGGCTTGCGAGCCGACTGCACCGAAGCCGGCAGCGCCGAGAGATGCGCGGCTTTCGCGTTGGCCTGAGCATTCCCCGGCCCCAGAATCCACAGCGTCAGCTCGTGAACTTCCAGATCGCTCGGCGGCGGCTCTTGTCCAGGCGCAGCTTGGCGAGGCGAGCCCCAAACCAGAACAGCCGCAAGCAGCAGCACGACTTTACAATGCGCAATGGCCGGTCGTGATCGGAATAGCGATTTCATGCGTCGCCTCTGCGTACGAAATCCAGCCTGAGTCACTGGGTCGCCGCGCGAAACAGCCGCGGCTCGGCCCAAAGAATCCGGTCGCCGGTGTCTTCGTCCTGACCGAAGTCGACTTCTAAAACCAATTGCTTGGCGCCGGCCAGCGGCACGTCGATGGCCTGGGCGTCCTCGGTCGAACGGAAATCGGGCCTGGCGAATACCTCGCGCCCGTCGACGAGCACCCGGCACGCCACGCGTCCGCGCGTGCCAGCGCTATCGTCGAACGCCAGCTTGGTTTTGAACTGCTCGTACTGGCCGTCCAAGGCAAAGGTGAGCACCGACCGCGAATGCACGGCCAGGCACCGCGCGACGGGCTGCCCCTTGATCTTGGCCGGTTGGCCGCCGAAGCCCATGTCGCGCCGCCAGCCGATCAGGCGGCCGAAGTAGGGCGTCTCTTCAACCGAGATCGGTTCCAGATCGCTCAGATACGTCAGCTTGCCGTTGCGTGTGCGAATCTCGCTCAATTGGTCCGCGGGCAGCTTGACGCGCGCTTGCCACAGGGTCTCGATGTCGAGCTGACCGTCGGCGAGTCCCCGCCAGTGGCCCGCCAGCACGTCGCCCGATAGCAAGCGAAAGACCTGGTACGCGCCGGCGACCGGCGGACTCTTGGCCTGCGCGGCAAACACGATTCCCAGCAGCCGTTCTTGCTTGACGCTGCGGTCGGCGCCTTCGAAATGCACGGTCAGCCGGCCATCGCTCAGCCCCCGCACGCTTCCCTGCACGGTGGCAGCCGACTTATCGGGCGCCACCAGAAACACGACGTCCTCGCTGGTGGGAGCCAACAGTTGCTTATCTAAGTCGCTATGCGCGCCGGCCGGTCCGGCCTGGCCGAACCACAGGCCGCGCACCTTCAGAAGCGGCACCTGAGCGTCGCTTTGCCAGGCGGTGGTGAGGGTCAGCATTTCGGGCGTGAGCTGGCGAATCTCGCCCCGCAAACGCCCGCTGTCGGCCAGGTAGATCTCGGCCTTCGTCGGATCGGCAGGCGCGGCGGCCACCGAGGCCGTGCCCGGCTGCTGCCCCTTGTCGACTTTGAGCTGATCGCTGGTG
>CAZPED010000552.1:0-3196 GCA_964585335.1 uncultured Planctomycetaceae bacterium
GGAGACCAGGTCCGCGCGGTATTGGTGGCCGGCCGTCGCCTGGCGGTCATCTCGCTGCAATTTCAGTCGGCAACAGGCACCTACGCTCTGTCCGCGGCGCCGCGCGTGTTCGAGGTGCAGGCAGCCGCCGACAAGCAATCCATCGAGACGGCCACGATTGCCCGAGACGGGCAAGACTGCTGGTGGATTGCTTATCCCTGGCAGCAACGGATGTGGGTGCGAGCGCTGCCAGCGGGCGCCGACGCTTGGAGCGACCCGCTAACGATTAGTGAGGCAATTGGCGACGATGACCTGGGCACGCTGATCGCGCTGCCTGACGGCGTGGGGCTGGCCTGGAGCGACCAGGTCAATGACACCATGTGGTTTCGCTTGCATCGCGATGGTCAGCCCATTGACACCTGGCAGCCGAGCGAGGTTATCGAGCGCGGCAATCGTACGGCCGACGATCATTTAAACGCCGCCGTGACCTCGGACGGCACGCTGTACCTGGCGACGAAAAATTCTATCGATCGTGTCGACAGTCCACAATTGGTGCTGCGCATACGCTCGCCGCGCGGGCAGTGGCAGAACCTGCCCTTCGCCGCGCGGACGCAGGCGGCCGAGCCCAGCCGCCCGATTATCGTGGCGGCAGGACAGCCCGAGCAATTGTACGTGCTATACACGCTCTACGGCCGTGGAGGCTCGGCGCGGAGTAAGACCAACCAGATCGTCTGGCAATCGGCGCCCTCGGGTATGGTCGACGGCAAAGTGCTCGCCGGGCCGGCCCATGTGTTGATTGCCCCCGAGGCCGCGGTGAACAATGTGACCGCCTGCAAGGGCCACTGGCCCAAGGGGGCACCCTGGATCGTGCTGGCTTCCGATCCGGCCGGCCGCGTCTACGAGGGACAAATCGCGCCGCCGGCGGTTGAGTAATCGATGGCTCTCATAGAGTTTTTGTCTAGAAACCACAAAAAAATCTTGCAAATACCCGAATTGCCGCTCCAATAGTGCAGATTCACAATTTGCTGCGTTTCTTGGGGCGGGTGCGGCAGGGTGCAGCAGCCCCCCACTGTTTTGTGGCGTCCAAAGGTGAGGGAGCTGCTCATGAAAAAACTGCTGATCGCGGTCGCCTGCGTAAGCCTGGCGGCCAGTGCGCCTCGTCCTGCTTGTGCCATTTCGGTCACGTTCGATAACGCCTTTACGATCACCGACAACATGCCGGGATTCGATTTCAATTCGGCCATCGGCGTGATCGACTTTGACTCAGTCAGCTCCGGGCCGCTGACGGCCAGCGGCTACGAGGTCAAGGGAACCGTTACCGCGTTGGCTAGCGGCAACACGTACATCATGGCTAACGCCACCTCGGTGCTGACGTTGACAAACTTCGTCGCCGACACCGGCTCCGCCACGCCCGGGCAAAGCGTGACCATCGACTTCAGCGAGGCCTTCACGGCCGCGGGCACCGTCAACGCCGTGGACGCCATCGACGCCCAGGTTGCCAACGGCTTCGGGCAAGCAACGTTTGCCAACGGCTCGACGAGCAGCGCCGTGCCGTTTGGCAACGACACGATCGACAACTGGTACGGCTACGTCAGCGGCCAGCTGATTGTCAGTCCGGTCACTGGCGGACCATTGCCGCTGTTGAATCCGACGCTGCCGGCTGGCGGTGGCACGCTGCCCTATGCGCTGTATGGTCACGGACCACAGCCGATGGGCTTTTTTTCGCCCACCGTGGGCGGTCATCTCGAGTTCACGCTCCGCGGCACGCGCGATCAGCTCGTGCTGCCCAGCAGTGCTCAAGTCGGTTTCTGGGCGGTCCCTGAACCTTCGAGCTGGGCACTGCTGGGGATTGGCAGCGTGGCGTTGGTCGCCTGGCGGCGCCGCGCGGCGCGAGTCGGTAAAGCCTAGCATGCTTGCGCAACCTCGCTCGTCGCTGTTGGCAACCCGCGCGGCTTCGCGATAGACTTGGCGGCTTCATGCCTTCCAGGTCCTCGGCCCCGAGCGCCCCGCGATGTCTGCAACCGGCCGCACGCTACGATTGATCGTCAACGGCAAGGCCGCGGGCGACCCGCCACTGCGCGCTGCGGTGGCCAACCTGCGCAGCGCGGGCGTGCCGCTCGATGTGCGCGTCACTTGGGAAGCCGGCGATGCCGGTCGCTGGGCCGCCGAAGCGGCTGGGCAGGGCGTCGACGTCGTGGTTGCGGCCGGCGGCGATGGCACGATCAACGAAGTGGTCACGGGACTGATGTCGGCGCCCGAGTGCCAAACCGCCGTGGCGGTGGCGCCGTTTGGCACGGCCAACGACTTTGCCACCGGCTGCGGCATTGCCCGCGACAATCCGCTGGCGGCCCTGCAACTGGCGGCCACGGGCAAGCCGCGAAAGATCGACGTGGGCCAGGTTAACGACCGCTACTTCATCAATGTGGCCAGCGGCGGCTTTGGCGCCCGGGTGACGGCCGAGACGCCCACGCAAATGAAAAAGGTGCTGGGCGGGGCGGCCTATTCGCTGATGGGCCTGGTGACGGCCGCCAAGATGACTCCCTACCGCGGCAAACTGATCGCCCCCGACGGCACGCACGACGGCGCAATGATTCTGATGGCCGTGGGCAATGGCCGCTTGGCCGGCGGGGGCTACCCGGTCGCGCCGCGAGCGCTGCTCGACGACGGATTGCTCGACGTGATGGTCGTGCTCGACGTCGACGTGCGGGAATTTGGCGCGCTGCTCAGCGAACTGATGACGCTGGGCAGCGAGACGAACCGCTATGCGCTGTATCGGCAACTGCCGTCATTTCGCATCGAGGCCGAACAGCCGGTACACGTGAATCTCGACGGCGAGCCGATGCAGGCCACGACGTTCGACTTTCGCGTGCTCAAGCAAAGGTTGCCGTTCATTCTGCCCGGCGAAGCGCCGCTGGCGGCGAAGTAGGGCGCCGCCGGTCGATTTTTACGCCAACAGTTCCTGCACGACGCGAGCCGGCTGCGTATCGGTCAGCTTTTGTTCCTGGCCGTTGTAGTGGTAGGCCAGCGTGGCGTGGTCGAGGCCGAACAGGTGCAGTAGCGTGGCCTGGTAATCGTTGGGGCTGACCTTGTCGACCGCGGCGCGGTGTCCGAACTCGTCGGTCTGGCCGTAGGTGACCCCGCCCTTGATGCCGCCGCCAGCCAGCCAGGTGCTAAAGCCTTGCCCGTTGTGGTCGCGGCCGCACTTGTCGCCTTCGCC
>CAZPED010000553.1:0-3195 GCA_964585335.1 uncultured Planctomycetaceae bacterium
AGCACCTGGATGCCCGGCTTCGGCGGCGTGCTCGACGTGCTCGACTCGATCATGTTTGCCGCACCCGTGGCGTATCTGTGCCGCTTGCTCGAACTGCTCGAAGTCTACTGATCAGCCGGGGGAACACCGGCGCTTGGCTCGGTCGCATGAGCGGGGGCGCTTAGTCCCTCTTGCGTGGCTGCCAGCAGTGCTAGCAGGACCCCCTGGCGGGTTCCTCGGTCTTTTCCACTAGCGCGCAGCGCTATAATCGTGATGTGTTTGATCGTGACCCCCTGGGGCGCTGGCGCCCTGCGAGGCCAATGCCGGGGGCAATCCAGCCGCATTAAGTCCTTTCACCGGCACGATCTACGCCGGACCACCGATCCGCCGTTCGCCGCGGGGTGCGTATCCGCTATAGTTAAGAATGTTCTCGATTCGCGTTTTCTCCGGGCGTGCGGCCAGTGTGCCGCCGCTAGGTTAATGTCTGAAGCTACGATTCCGCTGGTCGACTCCAAGTCGCTGCTGGCGCTGTTCGGTACGCGCGATCAACACGTCCGCAAGATCCGCGAATCGCTTGGCGTGTCGGTTTCGGGACGCGCCGATCGGATTCACATCGAGGGTCAGGACGACGCCGTCGCTCAGGCGACCGAGGTGTTCGAACAGCTCAAGGTGCTCGCCGGACAGCATGGCGCCGTCTCGCCCGAGGAAGTGGCCCAGGTGCTGGCCACCGTCACGGGGCAAACGCTGGAAGCCGAGCGTGCGCCGATCGAGCTGCAGCACGCCGGCAAGCAGATTCGGCCCCGCACGACGGGCCAGGCCCGCTACGTGGCCGCGATCGCGGATCACGATCTGGTGTTTTGCGTCGGTCCGGCTGGCACCGGCAAAACCTACCTGGCCGTGGCCATGGCCGTGCAAGCGCTGAAGCGCGAGACGATTCGCAAGATCGTGCTCGTGCGCCCGGCCGTCGAGGCCGGCGAAAGCCTGGGCTTTTTGCCCGGCGACCTGCAAGCCAAGATCAATCCCTACCTGCGCCCGCTGCTCGACGCCCTGCGCGAAATGATGGACTACGAGCAGATCAAGCGCTACACGGAGCAGGACTTGATCGAGATGATCCCCCTGGCGTACATGCGTGGCCGCACGCTCAACGACGCCTTCGTGATTCTCGACGAAGCGCAGAACACGACCGTCTCGCAAATGAAAATGTTTCTGACCCGCATGGGCCTGGGCACCAAGATGGTGGTCTCGGGCGACACGACGCAGGTCGACCTGCCGCCGCAGGCCCGTAGCGGGCTGATCGACGCGATCCATCGCTTGCACGGCATCGAAGGGTTCTGCCAGGTGACGTTGAACAATCAGGACATCGTGCGGCACCGCCTGGTGCAAGAGATCGTGCGAGCCTACGAAGAAGAGGAGCCCAAAAAGCGGCGCTAGGACGCGCTTGCCCGCAAACCGATCATGGCCAACGGAAGTCAAAAACGGACCCGATCCGAGCGTGTGGCGGCCCTCGAGCTGCCCCCCGGGCTGCTGGAGCGCACCTGGGACTATCTGCAACGTGCCGACGTGCTGGTGCGGCTGGGGATGTGCCTGCTGTGCATTGCCGGGCTGTGGTTCGTCACCAAGTCGTGGACGATTCCACTGGCCTATCACCGCGAGTACACCCCCGCGCGGAACATCGTGGCCAAGGTGGCCTTCAAAAAGGCCGATCCCGACGCCACGAAGGAAGCCAAGAGCCAGGCCGCGCGGCTGGTCAGCTACGTCTACGATCAGGATAAAGATCGGCTGGTGCAGCTGCGGGCGGCCCTGCAAAACCGGGTGGTAACCGTGGCCGGCGCCAAAACGCTGTCGGACCTGGATGCCAAGGTCTGGGCCGAATTCTTTCCGCCGGCGCAGCCCGACGCGGCCCCTCCCTCGCGCGAGGAACTCGAACAGCGGTTCCGCACCTTTCACGACGCGCTGGCCACGCCCGAGGCGCTGGCCGAGCTCGAGCGGGCGGTCGCCGAATCGATGGCGCCCTACGAGCAGCGCGGCTTGATGGAGAAGCTCAAGCAGGAATACAACCAGGGCAACCAGCAGGAAATCGTCGTCATTCCGAAGGGCAGCCCCGACCGGCCCCAGGTCGTGAAGGTCAGCGACGTGCTGATCGGCGAGGCCGACGTACTGACAAAGAGCCTGACCGAACGGCTCGAATCGCCCGAGGTGGCCGACCGCGTGTTCGCCTGGATCCGCAGCCGGCTGCCGACGACGCTCACCTGGAACGAGCTGGAAACCAAGCGGGCCATCGACAAGGCCGTGGCGGCCGTCGAGGACAAGTTCGTGCTGATTTCTCCGGGCGACGTGCTGGCCAAGGCCGGCCAGCCGCTGTCGGAAACCGACATCGACCTGCTGAACCTGGAGCACGACAACTTCCTGCAACAGCTGGGCATCGGAGCCAGGCTAGGGCGCTCGGCCGCCGTGGTGGGCATGTTCGTGGCGCTGTGCGTGCTCTGCGGCGCGTACGTGGTACATTACGAGCGCAAGCTGCTGGATAACCTCCGCCGCTTCGGCATCACACTGGCCCTGATCGTGCTGACGGTGGGCCTGGCCGTGCTGGCCTCGGGCGACAATCTGCGAGCCGAGCTGGTGCCGCTGGTCGTTTTCGGCATGACACTGTCGATCGCCTATCACCGCGAACTGGCGCTGCTGTTTACCGCCGCGGTGACCATGATCGTGGTGGTCGCCACGGGCGAGGGCATGGACTCGTTCATGATCCTGTATGCCACGGCCGCCTCGGCCATTCTGCTGGTGGGCAGCATTCGCAACCGCCGCAAGCTGATTTACGTCGGATTGGCCGTGGGGCTGGTGGCCATGCTAACCACCCTCGGCGTCGATACGCTCGCCGCGCAGCCGCTGTCGATGATCTGGCAGCACGCGCTGCGGATGGGCATGTACTCGCTATTCGCCGGCCTGCTGATGCTCGGTCTGCTGCCATTCATCGAAAGCTTGTTCGGTGTGCAAACCGAGCTGAGCTTGCTCGAGCTGGGCGACGTGGCCCACCCGCTGTTACAAGAGCTCGTTCGCCGCGCGCCGGGCACCTACAGCCATTCGATCAACGTGGCCTCGATTGCCGAGGCCGCGGCCGAGAGCATCGGCGCCAAGGGGCTGCTGGTGCGCGTGGGGGCGTATTTCCACGACATCGGCAAGATGCTCAAGCCGGGTTACTTCGTGGAAAACCAGGGC
>CAZPED010000554.1:0-3155 GCA_964585335.1 uncultured Planctomycetaceae bacterium
GCTACCTCGACATGGTGCGCAAATGCCAACAAGCAGGCGCGCCGTTCGGCGTGGCCCGAATCACGCTCCAATCGGGTGGCGGTTTCCGCGTCAACCGCATGCCGCGCCCCGGCGGCGGACGCATCGCCGACCTCACCCGGCGAATCATCGACCAGTCGGGCAAACGCGAGACGGCCTCGCTCGAAAGCGTCGAAATGACGCTCACCGAGGCCTCGGGCCGGGTGCTGTATCCGGTTTTCGAGAAGCGCGAGCGGCCGATCCTCAGGCAGTTCATCGAGGTGCCCTCGTCCAGCACCGTCTACTTTCTGTTTCAAGGCAGCGAACCGCTCGACCTGACCGTCTATCTGCCCGACGCTACGCGGGGCCAGCTCGTGCCGCGCCGCGACCCTGGCGGACACCAACGCCTGCTGCAAGCCTGGTGGCGTAATTACTCGTCGGCCGCCGAGAACGGGCACATCGTGCGCGATTATCCGCCGATGGTCGAAGAATACTTGACCGACACGCTCGCGCGGCGGCTTTCGCTGCCAGTGCCGCGGCGGAGCGGACGCGAAAGCCAGCTGCTCAGCAGCCAGTTGAAGTTGATGTTCGCCACCGAGAGCGCCCGGCTCGACATGGCGCAGGCCGTGCTCCTCGACACGGTCGAGCACGAAAAGGCCAGCGAGCCGCTGCCCGAGGAATTGCCCGCCCCCCAAATCGACATCGCCGCCGCGGCCCAGGACGTGCCGATCGAGCCGATCGCCGCGCACGTGCCGGTGGAATGCTTGTACGTTCGCTTCGGGAGCTTCCCGAATTTCCTCTGGTTGCGGCATCGCATGGAGGACTGGGGTGGCGAGCTGCGCGACGTGGTCTCGGAGCGTGGGCTCGACCTGGCGCTCAACGAGCGGTTCCAGCGTCAGTTGGGCCTGCGAGAAAGCGCCCTGGCCGAAGTGTTGGGCGAACGGGTGATTGCCGACGTGGCGATCATCGGCACCGACACGTTCATGCAGGAAGGGGCCGCGCTTGGCATGCTATTTCATGCCAAGAGCAACACGGCTCTCTCGGCCGATCTGACCCAACAGCGCAACACGGCTGCCCGCGAAGCCAAGAACGCCCGACAGGAACGCCTGACGATTCAAGGCAAGAACGTGTCGTTCGTCTCGACGCCCGACAATTCCTTGCGGTCGTTCTACGCCGTCGACGGCGATTTTCACCTGGTGACGACCAGCCGGGCGCTCGTCGAGAAGTTTCTGGCCACGGGCGCCGGCCAACACCCCTCGCTGGGCGCCTCGCAGGCGTTTCGCTACACGCGTCGCGACGTGCCGCTCGAGCGCAACGACACGGTCTTCGTGTACCTGTCCCCCGAGTTCTTTCAGAACCTGCTGAACCCGCGCTATCAGATTGAGCTCGAGCGGCGGCTCCGTTCGGCCGTCGAAATCGAGCTGTACCAGATTGCCGAACTGGCGGCCCGCGGCGAACAAAAGCCTGGCGCCGACTTGGCGCAACTGGTCGATGGCGGCCTGCTGCCGGCGGGCTTTGGCACGCGGCCCGACGGCAGCCAGCTGGTCGTTGCCGATGGGCGCGCGAGCGATTCGCTCCGCGGCGGCCGGGGCACGTTTGCCCCCGCCCCCGACGTGCCGGTCGACCTGGTCACACCGGCCGAAGCTCGCCGCTACGGCCAGTTTGCCGAGGAGTACAACGCCCAGTGGGGCCCGATGGATCCGGTAGCCATCGCCATCGGCCGCCAGGCGCTGCCCGAGGGCAAGCTCGAACGGGTAACGATCGACATGCAAGCGGCGCCGCTCTCGCCAAAGCATCTCGACATGCTGTCGAAATGGCTGGGCGATCCCACCGACCAGCGGCTGGCCGCGGTGCCGGGCAACGTGGCCTCGTTCGAAGCCGTGCTCCGCGGCGGCACGTTCTTCTCCGGCGGCGAACATCATCTGTTCGGCGCGCTGCGCAATGCCGATCCGGCGCTGGCGCTCGACCCGCGCACCGGGCTGCTGGCGCGGCTGCTCGCCTCGCGGCTCGAAGGGTTGCAAGGTTACCTCGGAGCCTGGCCCAACCCGGGCTTCCTGCGGCTGATTGGCGGCACATCGGACATCCGGCCCGACGCCGCCGGCTACTCGCAATTGCGCACGGGCCTGTGGCGCAGGCAGTTCAACGACTTCACGCTGATGTCGTTTCATCCCGAGATTCTCGACCAGGTCTCCAACCAGTTGCGGTTCGAGCAGGCGCCGCGTCCCGCGCAAATGTGGCTGCGCGCCGACGACCTGGCCAACTCCACGCTGGCGCCCATGCTCAACGCCTTTGGCTTTCGGCAGTCGCGCACCATCACGCAAGGCAATGCCCGCTACATGAACATGCTCAGCGAGCAGTTGCACGTGCCCCTGGCCGAATGTCAGGCGACCGGCGAGCAAATTCTCAACGCCAAATTCGAGTCGCCCCTGGGGGGCCGCTATGAAGTGCGCGAGTTCCCCTCCGGCATGAAAGCCTGGGTGGCAACGGCGCTCGTCGATCGACAAGGCGGCGATCAGACGCCCGAAGACTACCAGTTCCGCGCGCTGACCTGGCTGCGGGGCGTTGAGTTGGAACTGATGATGCACGACCGCGCGCTGGCCGTGCACGGCGAGTTCGTCATGCCGGTTGAGACGCGGGCCCCCGCCTTCCAACTGCCTAGCCTGCCGTTTGGGCCCAAGAAACCGGCTGAAGCCCCCAAAGCGGCACCCAAGCCTGCGCCCACGCCACCAGCACCGTCGCCGCCGAAGGCGGCACCCCCGAAAGCCACGGGCCGGCGCGCTTTTTAGCGCTCGCGATGTTTTCGGTCGATGTAGAATTTGGCCGCGATTGCTCAGCCGCCGCGCGCTCAGTTCGCCGATTTGGCGCCAACCGGCACAGCCACTTTCGGCTTGGGCAGCGGACAGCCGAAGGCCTTCGTCTCGTTGACCGCGGGCTGCCGACCGGCCAGGACCGCTTCGATTGCGTCGGCCAGTTCGTGCGTGGTCGGCTGGTCGCGGCGTTTGCCACCCACCGCGTAACGATCGTCGATGCGGCCGCGATAGACCACCGTGCCGTCGGACCGGGCCACGACGACCTCGGGCATGATTTTCACCCCCGCCCGCTGAGCCACTTGCTGCTGGGGATCGAGCACGAGCGGAAACTTCAGCCCGTACGCGCGG
>CAZPED010000555.1:0-3152 GCA_964585335.1 uncultured Planctomycetaceae bacterium
CGGCCGCAAGCTGAGCGACGAAAAGCGGTCGAAAAAAGCGGCCATTGCCAAGGACCTGACGCCGGGCTCCTCGCAAGGCCAATCGCTGGCCGAGGTGCTCAAGCCGGTGCCGGCGCGACCGCCCAAGCAGGCCGAAGCGAGTTTCGAGACCCGCGATGGTTTCCGCATGCAACTGGTGGCTGCCGAGCCCGACGTGACCGACCCCGTGGCCGCCTGCTTTGACGAAAACGGCGGCATGTACGTCGCCGAGATGATCGACTACCCGTACCGCCCCAAGGAAGGCCAGAAGCCGCTGGGGCGCGTGCGCTATCTTGAGGACACCGACGACGACGGCCGCTACGACCGGAGCACGATCTTTGCCGACGCGATCGTCTGGCCCACTGGCGTGGTTTGCTGGAAAGGTGGCGTTTACGTGGCAGCCGCGCCGGACCTGTGGTATCTGAAGGACACCGATGGCGACCGCGTGGCCGACGTCAAGCAAAAGGTCTTCGTCGGCTTTGGCGACCGCAACCAGCAAGGGGGCGTCAACAACCTGGCCTGGCACGTCGACCACCACATTTACGGCAGCGGCTCGTCGAACGGCGGCACCATTCGCCCCGCCGAAAAGCCCGACGCGCCGCCGATCGTGCTCTCGGGTCGCGATTTCCGCTTCGACCCCGCAAACCGGCAGCTGGAAACGGTCAGCGGCTCGAAGCAATTCGGCAATGCCTTCGACGATTGGTTCCACCGCTTTGTGTGCAGCGAGTCGAAACCGTCGTATCACGTGGTGCTGCCGCAACAGTATCTGGCCCGCAATCCGCACCTGGCCGTGACGACCGCGCTGAACGACCTGGCGCCGGGCGTGACGCCGATTTTTCGCACCAGCCCTATCGAGAAATGGCGCGAGATCCGCTCCAGCCGCCGCCTGGCCGCTGGCGAGCGCTCGGCCACATCGGCCGGACTGAGCCACAACGTGATCGATGCCGCGGCCGGGCCGGCCGTCTATCGCGGCAACGCCTACCCCAGGGAGTACCAGGGCCAGTACTTCATCGGCTGTTCGCAAAACAACCTCGTACATCGTCGCCAGCTAATTCCCAACGGCGCGACCTTCCGCTCGGAGCGGGTCGATCAGGGCACCGAGTTTGTCCGCACCGACGACATCTGGTTTCGACCGGTCAACTGCGTCAACGCGCCCGACGGCACGCTCTACGTGCTCGACATGTCGCGCGAAGTGATCGAATCCGTGCACATTGCCAACGACGTGGTCGCGCATCTCGACTTGACCAGCGGCCGCGAGATGGGGCGGATCTACCGCCTGGCGCCGCCCGGCTTCCAAGTGCCCAAGCAACCCAAGCTGGGCCAGGCGACGCTTGCCGAACTCATCGAGGCGCTCGAGCATCCCAGCGGCTGGTGGCGCGACACGGCCGGGCGATTAATCTTCGAACGTCAGGACCGGGCCGCGGCGCCACTGCTGCGGGCCCGCCTGGCCGAAACGAAGTCGGACGTTGGCCGGATGCACATTCTCTGGGCGCTCGAAGGATTGGGCGCGTTGGAAGATGCCGACCTGGTTCGAGGTTTGACTGACGCTTCGCCTGGAGTGCGTGAACACGCCCTACGACTGGCCGAGCCGCGGCTGGCCGACTCCGAACAATTGCGCGAGCGTGTGCTAGCCCTGGCCGACGACGCTGACGCCAAGGTTCGCTTTCAGGCGGCATTTACGCTGGGAGAGCTGGACGACCCACGAGTGATCGACGCTTTGGCCCGCATCGCGCTGCACGACGCCCAGGACCCCTGGACGCGAACGGCCGTGCTCTCGTCGTGCAACCAGCGGGCGGCGGCCCTGTTGGCCGCCCTGGTCGCTAAGAGCGACTTCTTGAGCAAGGAGAACGCCGCTGCGTGGCTCGACGACCTGGCGACGATCGTCGGCGCCCGCAATCAATCAGGCGAAGTCCGTCAGGCGCTCGATGCCGCCGCGGCCACTCCGGCCGGACCTTACCGTCAGGCCGTATTGCTCGGCCTGGGCGCAGGATTGCAGCGCGGCGGCAACTCGCTGGCCGGACTGACCGATAACGCGCAGCCGGCCACTGCCCAAATGCTGTCGGCGGCTCTCGACACAGCCGCCGCCACCGCGGTGGACACGAGCGCGCCGCTGGGCAGCCGCGAACAAGCCGTGCGGCTTTTGGGCTACGCCGGCGCCCAGCGCGCCGTCGAACCGCTCTCGGCCGTGCTGGCGCCGCAACAGCCCGAGTCCCTGCAGCTGCTGGCCGTGCGCACGCTGGCCCGGATGAGCGACCAGGCCATTGCCGCAAGCCTGATCGGCAGCTGGCAAGCCGCCACGCCCAAGGTGCAGGAAGAATCGATCACGGCCCTGGCCTCGCGGCAGAACTGGATTGGCCCGTTGCTCGATGCGTGCGAGGCCGGGCGAATCACCTCGGCTCAAGTTCCGCGTGCCACCCGTGCTGCGCTGCTGGCGCACAATGACCATGTCGTACGCCAGCGGGCCGAAATGCTGTTTGGCGCCGGCTCGAGTCCCCGGGCCGAAGTGGTCGGCCAGTATCGTGCGGCGCTAGCGCTGCGCGGCGACGCGGTGCGCGGCGACCAGGTCTATCAGCGGGAGTGCATGGCCTGCCACCGCCTCGGCGAGCGCGGTTCGCAAGTGGGCCCGAACCTGGCGCTGATTCGCAATCGCACGCCTGCCGCCTTGCTCGAAGCGATTCTCGATCCCAACAGCTAAGGGCAACCCAGTTTTGTCAACTATCTGGTCGTCGACGACAGCGGCCGCATATACACCGGCCTGATGCCGTCCGAAACCGCGTCCAGCGTCACCTTGCTGCGCGACAAGGGCGTGACTGACACCATCCAGAAGCAAAACGTGGAAGACATCAAAAGCACCGGCCTTTCGCTGATGCCCGAGGGCTTGGAAAAGACGATCGACCCACAGGGCCTGGCCGACCTGTTGGCCTTCCTGCGGCAAGTCCAGTACGACATTGGCACGCTGCCCGACTTTGTTCCGCCAGGCCAGTGAAGTCGCCTCTGTTGGGTCCATGACAAACTTGGGGGGAGCCTCGGTGAACTCGCAATGTCAACGACTCGGCTGGTGTCTGGCAATCTGCATATTGTGCATACAGGCTTTGACACTCCTCGCCGATGAGGCCGCCTTCCGCGCGGCGCTC
>CAZPED010000556.1:0-3152 GCA_964585335.1 uncultured Planctomycetaceae bacterium
GGAGACAAGTCGAAGTACACCGACAAACAAAAGCGTCAGGCCGAGCACATCGAAGAGGGCTATGAAAAGCGCGGCAAGAGCAAGAAGGAAGCCGAACGCCGGGCTTGGGCCACGGTGAATGCCACCAGCGGTGGCGGTAAGAAGAGCGGCTCGGGCCGGGGCAAGACGGATAACAAGGCACCCGCCAAGAAGGGTGGCAAGAAAGGCGGAGCCGCCTCGGCCGCTCGATCGGCCAAGTCGCGGAGCGAATCGGCCAAGAAAGCAGCGCAGACCCGCCAGCGGAACGCGGCGAAGAAGAAGAAATGACAGCGGTGAGGCAGAAAATCAAGTAAACCAGAAGCGCTCGCCGCGTTGGAAGGCAGCCAGTGCGCGGCGGGTCGAGTCGCTGCGCATGACGGGATGCAAATTGCCGGCCTCCAGCTCCAGGGCCGCGTCGAGCGGCAAATGCCAGCCGCTTAGGGCGGATGTTAAATCGGCCAGCAGGGCGTCGCGCGGTTGCTGGCAAATTTGCCGGGCCATGGAAAGCGCGCGCTCCAGGCCGGCCCCCTCGGGCACGAGTTCCCAGACCAGGCCTACCTGGTAGGCGCGTTCGGCGGAAATGCGCTGGCCAGTGATGATCAGCGGCAGCGCGGCGCCCCAGCCTACGAGCCGGGGCAAATAGACCGTGCCGCCGTCGACCAGCGGCACGCCCCACCGCCGGCAAGCAACCGAGAACGTGGCTTGCGGCTCGGCCAGGCGAATGTGGCCGTGGCAGAACAACTCGAGCCCGCCCGCATAGGCGTAGCCTTGGGCCATGGTGATAACCGGCTTGTGTTGCACGATACGGGTACCGCCCATGGGGCCCGTGCTGCGGGTTTCGAGTTGCTGGGCCTCGGCGCTCAAATCGGCCAGGCCGGCCAGGCCTTTCAAGTCGGCGCCGCTGCAAAACGCCTTGTCGCCCGCGCCGTGCAGCACGGCGACCGTAAGCGAGTCGTCGTTGCGAAAGGCCCGCCAGGCTTCCAGCAGCATACGGGCGGCTGCGCCGTCGACGGCGTTGTGAACGGCCGGGCGATTGATCGTGATTTGCAGAATGCGTCCGCCAGCAACGTCGAGCGTCTGCACAAGGACCGGCAATTCATCCGCAGGCATGGTCATGCTGGGGCTCCTGGGGGCGTCGAGTCTTGCTGCTGCGCTGGGGCGTTGCATCAATCGGGCAACCGGCCGCTGGGTCGCGCGCCTTTGCCGACGCGGGCCGTGAGCGAATCGCCCAAGTCCTGGCGGGCTCGCTCGGCCACGAGCAGCAAGCGCTCGACAATCTCGGCATGCTGCGCGGCCACGTCGGTCGTCTCGCCCGGGTCGTCGTCGACGTTGTACAACTCGGGCTGGGTGACCTTGCGCTGCTCATAGCCCGAGGGCAGGCCGTCGCGACCGCCGGGCTTGCCCCCCAGCGTGCGGTAGGTGTGCGGCAGGACGAGCTTCCAAGGGCCACTTGAGACAGCCTGCAATTCGTTGTCGGCAAAGTAGTGATAGAAATGCTTGTGCGGCGAGCGGGCGCCTGCGTGGCCGGCCAGTAGGGGCCAGATATTGAGACCATCGATCGGGTGCTCGGGCAACTTGGCGTCGACCAGGCTGGCAATCGTGGGTAGCAGGTCGATCGTCATCGCCGGCTCGCGGCACACGCGGCCAGCGGGAATGACGCCGGTCATGCGGGCAATGAACGGCTCGCGAATGCCACCTTCCCAGCTGGTGCCCTTGCCCTCGCGTAGCGGCGCGGCCGACCCGGCGTGATCGCCATAGCTGAGCCAGGGACCATTATCGGAAGTGAAAATGACGAGCGTGCGCTGGTCGAGTTTGTGCTTTTCGAGGGCGGCCAGCACCTGGCCCACCGACCAGTCAATCTCCTCGATCACGTCGCCAAACAGGCCGCGTTTAGTCTTGCCTTGAAACTTATCACTCACGAATAGCGGCACGTGCGGCATGCTGTGGGCCAGATAAAGCAGAAAAGGTTGCTGGTGGTGGGTCTCGATGAACTTGACCGCGCGCTCGGTGTATTGTGTGGTTAATTGGGTCTGGTTCTGCGCGGTGACCGCGGGGTTGATCACCGTTTCGTCGTCGAACATCGGCAGGTCAGGAAACCCAACGCGTTTGCGTTGCTCGGCCGACAGTCCGCGCCGTTCGGGGTGATAGGGCCACATGTCGTTCGAGTAAGGCAAGCCCAGGTACTCGTCGAAGCCGTGGCGGGTGGGCAAAAAGCGGGGGGCGTCGCCCAGGTGCCATTTGCCGAAGATGGCCGTGGCGTAGTTGCGCCGCTTGACCACTTCGGCCAGCGTCATTTCGTCGTCGCTAATGCCGACCTTCGACTTGGGCCCCAGCGCGCCGCGAATGCCGATGCGATTGGGGTAGCAACCCGTGAGCAGCGCGGCCCGTGAGGCCGAGCACACGGCTTGCGCCACATAGAACCGGGTGAAGCGAGTTCCCTGGGCGGCCAGGCGATCGATGTTCGGTGTTGCGTACCCTTGGGCGCCGTAGACGCCGACATCGGCATAGCCCAGATCGTCGCAAAAGATGATGACGACGTTGGGTGTCGCGGGCGGATCGGCGGCAGGCAGCGCGCGACACCATCCGCACGCCACAAGAGCCGCTACCGCGATCACGCCAAAGCGTTTCCGAACATACTCGATCATCGCCGGCGAGCTCCGAGGGGTTTATTGACGCAGGAGCGTGTTAGTATTGAGTCGGCCGCGCGGTGCGACAAGTGTTGGGGCGGCGTGGAACGCGAGATTTTCTCCCCTACCCTTGCCAGACTGCGACGGTCGGAAGGTACACTGGCGTGGGGCCTCGCGCGCGCCCACGTGACTTTTGTGAACCAACGCAGGAACCAGCAATGATGTTTTGCGCGATTCGATGAGCGCTACGTTGCCCACTGCTGCTCATGCCGGTGATGTTGGCGATCGCTGTCGCTAACTCGATTGCTGCCCGCGCTGACGAGCCGGCGCCGCGCCGCGTGGCGATCAAGGCCGGGCGACTGTTCGATGGCACGGGCGACCAGTATCGCCGCGACGTGGTGATCCTGGTCGAAGGCCAGCGCATTCAATCGGTCGAGCCGGCGGCCGCGGCCAGGCTGCCCGAGGGGATCGACGTGATCGATCTGTCGCAGGCCACGGTGTTGCCGG
>CAZPED010000557.1:0-3151 GCA_964585335.1 uncultured Planctomycetaceae bacterium
AGTTGCGCTCACCCGAGGCAGGGCGTCACGGCTATTGACGCTTGGTTGCAGGAACGTGTGCCGCGGGATAGGCCGCTGAATATGCTGTTCAGCTCAAGCGTCGCTCTTGTACATCGAGAGCTCTTCGAGTTGGTTGGAGCGGAAGTGATTGAGCGCGACTTGTATATTGGTCGAGTATTCTCCAATGGCGGCAAAGAACTCAAAGATTGGTTCACTTGTCGAGGTCGCGTGGCGGCCATTGTTCGGGGAAGCCGAGACGCGCAGGTTCGCCGCTGCAATCAATGTGGCAGAATGCTTTATCACGCAATCGGCAAACGTTACCTGTATCCCGCTCCGCCGAACGACGCCACGATCTCCGAGAGCGATCTGGCCGGCCTCGTCGTACCGGCGGACATTGCCGCCCGCGTGCAAGCGAAACGATGGCAAAAGCTAGGGATCGAGCCGTTGCCCGTGCTCGAAGCCCCTACCGATGGTCTAGGCCAGCTGCCTTACTGGGGCACAAGTTAGCCAACCCGGACCCATGCTGCCCAAGGGCGGTTTTGTGGTCCAGCGAGCCAGGCGGCATCTTCCCCGCCGAATCGCCCTAAAAATTCGCCCGTTTTGCCGTTTTTTCCCAATTAGTTTGAGAAAATCGCGGGGTTGAATTATCCTGAAACTCAGTAGCGGTAAGGAATTCGGGCCGGTTGAGTCGGGCCGGATCGCGCTAGAGGTACCAGTTCACTCATCGGGCGACGGCCGGGCTGCCGCCGCCTTCTGTTGGAGATTCTTGCCATGTCGCGGTTTGCTCGTTTCGCTCGCCCCTGGCTGTGGGCTCTCGTCGCTTGCGCCTTCGCCGCCAGCGAGGCTCACGCCCAGATCGTTCGTCAGGCGGTCGGTGGTGTCTCGATTGACGCCCACGGCGTGGCCAGCAAGCTACGGACTGACGAGCTAAACGCCTTGCGAGCTCAGCGCCAGCAAGCCATGCAGCCGGTCGCCGACGACCTGCAAGCCAAAGCGCTGCGCAAAATCTCGCTCAAACGGCTCGAAGCCGCGATTGCCGACTACCGCCAAAAAGGCACGCCGCTGGGCGACGAAATGCGCTACCTGGCCGGCATGCAACGCGTGCAATACGTGTTCGTCTATCCCGAGCAGAACGACATCGTGCTGGCTGGTCCCGGTGAAGGCTGGAAGGTCAATGCCCTGGGCGACGTGGTGGGAGTGACCACCAATCGTCCGGTGCTCTTGCTCGACGATCTGCTGGTGGCCCTGCGTTCGATCGACGCCTCGCGCGCCGCGGGCATCACCTGCTCGATTGACCCAACCAGCGAGGGCCTGGCCCGGCTGCAAAATCTGGTTAAGCGTCTGCCGGGAGGCGACGACATCCAGACCAGCCTGACAGCCATCGAACAAACGCTCGGCCCGCAAACGATTACCGTGGGTGGCGTGCCCGCTTCGAGCCACTTTGCCCAGGTGCTGGTGGCGGCCGACTATCGCATGAAGCGGCTGGCGATGGCCTTCGAAGACGCGCCGATTGCTGGTCTGCCCAGTTTCATGCAAATGCTCAAATCGAGCGGCAAACCGCCCAAGACGATGTTGCCGCGCTGGTGGCTGGCCCCCGACTACGACGCCCTGGTGGCCGACGCCGAGGGCCTGGCCTTTGAAGTGCCCGCGGGCAGCGTCAAGGCGATGACCGAGGAAGAGTACATTAACGCCGCCGGCGAGCGGCAGCGTTCGGGCAAGGCCAATCCGTTGGCCAAGAAGTGGGCCGACAACATGACCTCGCATTACGACGAGCTGTCGCAGCACGAGGCGGTTTTCGGTCAGCTGCAAAGCTGCATGAATCTGGCCGTGGTGGCGGCGCTGATCTCGCAACAGCAGCTCACCGACAAGTGCGGCTGGAGCATGCCGCTGCTGATGAACCCGCAACTGGCGACCGAAAGCTACCAGCCGGCCCACAGCGTCGACTCGGCGGCCACGGCCGTGCAGAAGGGCGCCACCTGGATTATCAGCGCCAGCGGCGGCGTGCAGATCAATCCCTGGTCGCCGCTGGAAAAGCCGACCCAAAACGCCGCCCTGACCGACGTGCGGGGCAAGAACGCCGCGGCCGGCAACCGCTGGTGGTGGAACTAACCCGCCTGGCCGTGCGTTAACCCGCAAGGCTGCCAGCTGCGCAGGTTTACCAGCTCGACGCTCAGCCCCGCGGCGGCGCTGGGGAAATAAGCATCGACGTATCCCTCGGCCGCCCATTGCACCGGCTCAGTGCCGTCTGGCACGGAAACCGACTTCAGCAATACCAGCGGGCAGTTTCCCAGCGCCGCGGCCACCTGCGCTGCGATCGAATCGCTGGTGACCTCCCAACTTTCGGGAACCGCCATGGCGGTTTGCTGCCACTGGCGCAGTACCGGCTCAACGACGAGTATCGCCAGTGCTGGGGCTGGCAGTTGGTCTGCCTCGTCGAGCGAATGAATCAGTCGGGCGCCCATAAGCGCCGCCGCCGCGGCGCGGGCCGAAGGCTCCATGCCGGCGATCGCCAGCCAGTGCGACTGCTCGGCGGTCAAGCGACAGGGACCATCGATCGCGCGGACGCCGTCGACGATCGGCCCGCCCCCCACGACCAGCACGTTCACCGCAGGCGACTGCGCCGCCAGCCAGCCGCCAAACCGCATTGGCCATTCGGGCCAGTCGAGCAGACTGCCGCCGAGCTTAATGACGCGGCGGGCCGCCATCAGCGCGAACCCTCGCGCGCCAGCACCGCCAGCGCATGAGCGGGGGCACAATACGACAGTTCGGGACCCAGCTCGCGCGTCAGCGAGACGACGTTGGCCTTGAGCTTGATTTTCTCAAGCACGCCCCGGGCGAGAAACTCACCGCGGCCAGAGATGACCACCGTATGCGGAGGCTGCTGCAAGCGGGCAACCAGCTGCGTGGCGATCGCCGAGATCTTGCGCAGTTGCGATTGGGCCAGCGACGCGGCCATCTGCCGCGCGTCGTTCTCGCCAAAGACTTCGCGGTCGGCACAGATGGCTCTGGCCAGCCGATCGCGAGCGGCTTCCTTGGTGGCCGGGCGACCGTCGGCCGTGTGCGTGCTGTTGGGTTCCTCGGGCAGTTCGCCCAGCGTGAGATAAACATCCCACATCGTGGCAAACAGCTCCTGCGCCAGCGGGCACTTGCG
>CAZPED010000558.1:0-3149 GCA_964585335.1 uncultured Planctomycetaceae bacterium
TAGAGCTGCGGCGTTTGCGGCACGTAGCCGATCAGTTGCTTGGCGCTGGCGCTCAAGTTCCAGGCCGGCTCGTCGAGCACGCTGATCGTGCCGTGTTGCGGCCGGGCCAGCCCCAGCGCGCAGCGCAACAACGTGGTTTTGCCGGCGCCGTTCTTACCCAACAGGCCCACGACCGAGCCCTGGGGCAGGCTGAGATTCAGCCGGTCGAGCACGGCGCGGCCGGCGTAAATCTTCGAGACGGCCCGCATGTCGAGAACGCTGGGGGCATTCATGATCGGTCGAGCTCCTTGAGGGTACGGTCGACCAGGGCGCGAACCTGGCTGGGGGAGACCGAAAGCTGATAGGCCGTGGCGGCCAGTTGCTGGGCCAGCGGTTGCAGTTGCACCAGCCGCTCGGCCAGCGTGTCTTTGCCGTTCGACGGCGCGCGGGGCGCGAGGCGCATGCCCTGGCCGCGGACCATCTCGACCAATCCTTCACGCTCCAGTAGCGAGTAGGCCTTGGAGACGGTCATCGGGTTGACTTCCAACTCGACGGCCACCTGGCGGACCGAGGGGAGAAAGTCCCCCACGTCGATTCTCCCGCTGGCGGCGTGATGGCGGACCTGGTCGACGATTTGCCGATAGATCGGCACGCCGGAGTTCGGAAAGACCTGGAAGAGGAAGTGGGCTGCCATGTGTATTAGTGTACTAATACACGTACGCGTTGGCAAGCCAGTTGCAGAAAAAATGTTGGACGTAGGCCGCAGGACGAAACTTTCAGGGACGCCAGGCGGTGGACGGACTGATCGGCTTAGTCTTGGGCCGGCGGCGCTTCGGGTACAGACGGCGGCGGCTGGTACTGCGCCGGCTGAACTTTCGGTAACTGGGCCAGAATCTCGGTGGCTTGCTTGGCCAGGGCTTCGTCGGCCGATTTGGTTGCCTTTTCCAATGCCGATCGGAAAGCAGGCGAGTAGTTGGAGACGGGTGCTTGCCCTGGCGCATACATGGCCACGGCCGTGGCCCGACGCTTGATTTCGTCTTTGGCATGCTTGCGGAATTGCTCGTCCGGGTGAACGAGCAGTGCAATGAGTTCTTCATTCCACTGGTGGTCCGACGGCTGAAGCGTGACGACCCGGCCGTAGTCGGGCCGCGATTGGGGAATCAACGCGCCGAGGGCGGCCCGGGCCACCTTGGGGTCGGAGTCGGTCAGCGCCGCCGCCAGCAGTTTATGGGCGGCCGGAAACTGATCGGCCAGCACGAGTAAGGCCTGCATGGCCGTCACGGCCACCAGCGGGTCGGCGTCGCGGCCGGCCTCGGCATACACGGCGATCGAGTCCTCGCGCGGCATCACTTGGGCCAGGGCGTTCAGGGCAAAGATCCGCTGATTCTGGTTGCCGGTCTTGAGCGCTTCGAGCACCACGGGCTGCGTGGCTTCGTGCGGCAGCCTGGCAAAGGCCACGCTGATGGCGCCCTTGAGCGCACCTTCTTCGCCTTCGTCGACCTGGGTCGGCGAATACTCGCGCATCAGCTCCATTAGCCGGCGAGCGACCTGGGGAGCCTGGCCATGTTGCCCAAAGATGGCTAGCGCCATGACGGCCTCGCGGCGACGCGCATAGTCGAGCTCGATGTCGAGCTGGCCGTCCCAATCGGAATAGGTCTTGCCGCCCACGAGCGGTTGCGCGCGAGGTCGCTTCGAGACCAGCGTAGCGGTCTTGGTCCGGTCCGTGTTCAGCTTCGCGGCCGCGGGGGCTTCGCTCGCCGAACGGTTCTCTTCCTGCGTGGATTGAATCTCCTTGAGCAACTCAGCCGCGCGCTTGGCCAGCGCTTCGTCGCTCGACGGAATCTTTTTCCCGAGCGCGGGAATGGCGGCCGGGCCAAGCTGCCTCAAGGCGTTAGCGGCTTGAATGCGAAAGAACTCGTCGGAGTGACCGAGCAAGCTTACCAGATCGTCGGCCCAAACGGCGCTGGGGGCGAGATACTGGATATTGCCGCCGACCGATACTCCCGACGGCGGATACATCACCTTCAGAGCGGCTTTGGCGACTTGTTGGTCGGGGGCCGCCAAGGCCTCACGAATTGCCGCTTGCGCCGTTGCCGACTTGGCGGCCGAGCGGCCGATTCCGGTCACCGCCAATGTGCGGACCGAGGAATCGGTGTTTTTTAACAGCGGGAGACACAGCTTCAGCACCAATTCCGGATCCTCGAGTACGTGCAGTGCGAATAAACGCTGATTCAGGTTTCCAGTTTCGAGCGCCGTGACCAGCAGCGGTTGCACGTCCTCGCGGGGCAATTTCCAAAGCGCCATGCATGCGACTTGCATCATCCGCCCCTCGGGACTGCCGTCGATCTTCATCTTGAAGTCGGCGCTGGGAGTGATCGAGGCAATCGAATAGTGCCGCATCAAGTCCATGATCAGCTGGGCCGATTCCTTGCCCCGCCCCTCGTTACCAAAGGCGGCCAGTGCATTGATGGCCTCGCGGCGGCTGTCGGCACTTAAGTCAGTCGCCAGAATCCGTCGCCACTCGGCAAAGCTCTTGCCGTTGTAGCGCAGCTCGGCCGAGTTACGGTCCGACGAAACCGTATAGGTTGCCGGCGGCGCGATGATAGTGGGCTGCGGCTGCAACGTTGGAACCGGCTGCGAGGCCCGTTGCGCGCTCTGCGGCTGCGACGTCGGGGCCTGCTTCAACGTCTGTGGCACGGCCTGCGGCACGCTCGGCGCGTCCAGCGGCTGCACGCGCCCCTGCACGTTCGGCGCCGGCGAAGGCGCCGTGGCTGGCGGCGCCAAGGGACGCTTCGGCACCGCCCGGGCCACACGACGGCGAACTTCGCTGCCGTCGGGAAGTTGTTCCACGCGTTCTTCAAGCACGATGTCGCTATTGCCCGAGGAATCGCTGGCAGGCAAAGCGGCCTGGGCCGCGACTTCGGCTTTGTAGCCGGCGAGCTGACGCTCGGCCTCGGCGACATAGAAGTCGATAGCCTTCACAGCGGCCAGGTCCCCTCCGCGCGTGCCGGCGTCGCGAAAGGCGTGGACTTGCTTTTGTAGCGTTTGCATCCGTACCAGGTGGGCTTGGGCTGACGCGACCTTTTGCTGGGGAGTGCGGGCCGTGGCTAGGGCCACGCCCAACCAGCGCTGCGACCAGGCGCAGACCGCTTCCAGTGTAGCGGTGCCAG
>CAZPED010000559.1:0-3147 GCA_964585335.1 uncultured Planctomycetaceae bacterium
GCCGGTTTGCTGCTGGTGATTTCAACGGCCCTTGTCGCCAGCCAGGCCAGCCGGCCGGCGGCCGTGCTGGACATGTGGCGCCCCTGGGCCGAAATCGGCGTGCTGGCCATGGTCATGACCGCCATCATTCTCACCGGCGGTATCGACCTCTCGGTCGGTTCGATCATGGCGCTAGCCAGCGTCTCGTTCGGCATCAGTTCGCAGCGAGGCTGGACGCTGGGCTGGTCGATCTCCCTGACGCTCGGCGTTGGCCTGGCAGCCGGCGCCGTCAACGGCGGCCTGGTGGCCCTGGGCATTGCTCCGCTCGTGGTCACGCTGGCCACGATGGCGCTCTACGGCGGCTTGGCCATGGCGCTGTCGGGCGGAGAGCGTGTCGCCGGCCTGGACGAAGGTCTGACCCGGCTCGGCCAGGGCAGCTGGCTGGGCGTTCCACACCAGGCTACGCTGTTTGCCGCTTCGGTGCTCATCGCGTGGTTCGTCGTCCATCACACCCGCTGGGGACGCTACCTGTTTGCCATTGGCGAGAACCGCCTGGCAGCCGAATTTGCCGCGGTCGAGGTGCGGCGGATCGAAGCCGGGCTGTACGCTTGCAGCGGATTGGTCGCGGCGGTGGTGGGCCTGATTTACACGGCGCGCGGCGGCGCGGCTGTGCCCACGGCCGGCGCCGGCATCGAGCTGGAAACCATCGCCTGCGTGGTCGTCGGCGGCACGCGAGTCACGGGCGGCTGGGGAGGCGTGGGCCGCACGCTGCTGGGCGTCTTTACGCTTTCGCTGTTGGACATCGGACTGCAATTCGTCTCGCGCCGCATCGAAGTGCCCTGGAGCGACGTGCCTTGGCAGTTTAACGCCCATAGCCGGCTACTACTGCTAGGCCTGCTGATCGTGGCTTTGGCCATCTGGCACGAACGGCTTTCGGCGAGATCGAAGTAAGGCGATGTCGCGTGGCGGGCGGCCGCTGGCGCGTTACACTAACGATCGTTCCGGCAGTGAGCTTCCGATGACCGACGCCGTTCAAATCATCACGACAACGTCCGACCGCCAGAGCGCAGCGGCAATTGGCCAGGCGCTAGTCCAGCGACGGCTGGTGGCCTGCGCTCAGGTTTCCGGACCGATTACGAGCTATTACCACTGGCAAGGGCAGCTTGAGCAGAGCGAGGAATGGGTCTGCCTGGTCAAGACGCTGGCCGACCGCTACGCGGCCGTCGAAGCCACGATTCGTGAACTGCACAGCTACGAAGTGCCGCAAATTGTTGCCGTGCCGATCGTAAGCGCCAGCCAGTCGTATCTCGCCTGGTTGCGCGACGAATTGCAGGCCCCGCCGTCGTATTCTGCCGGTTAGCGAGCAATCCGATGCTGTCATTCTTTGCCACCTTGCATGCCCGTCCCGCGGCCGTCGCCAGTGGGCCGCAATTGGAACTTGCTGGCCGCCAGGTGAACACGCTGCAAGTGCCGCCTGCGTTGCTTCACGAAACCACGTTCGCCTGTAGTTTCGAACAAGCCATGGACGAGCTGGACAAGCTCGATCGCATGTACTGCGAGCCCGACGGCTCGTTCGTGTGGGTCTCGTCGCAGAGCGAGCCCCCCTGGCAGTTGGACGGCAATGCCTACGACCGGGGCGGGCGACTGCTATTCGTCGACCTCAAGGGCACTTGCCCCAGCCAGCAGCTCGATTGCGTGCTACATGCCGTGGGCTGGCCCGGAACGCCGGTGATGTTTCAGCTCACCCGCGAGGCCGTGTTTCTCGAGGACGGCGAGTTCCGCCGCTTTGCCGAGCAGGCCTCATTGCCGCCGCGCGAAGCTGGCCGGGCCTAGCTGACCACGGCCCGGCCCACGGAATGATACTCGAAGCCGGCCGACTTCATCTGGCCGCGGCTGTACAAGTTGCGGCCGTCGAAGATCACGGACGATTTCATCAGCGAACGCATCTGTTCGAAGTCAGGCTGCAAGAATTCTTTCCACTCGGTCATGATGGCCAGCACCTCGGCTCCCTCCAGGGCGCCATAGGGCTGTTCGGCATACGACAACTTGTCGCCGTAGAGGGCCCGCACGTTTTCCATGGCCTCGGGGTCGTGCACCTGCACTTTGGCGCCGCCGGCCAGCAACCGATCAATGAGCACCAGCGCCGGGGCCTCGCGAATGTCGTCCGTGCGGGGTTTGAACGACAGGCCCCAGATGGCCACGGTGCGGCCAGCCAAGTTACCGCCGAAATGCCGCTCGATCTTGTCGGGCATGGTGGTCTTCTGATGTGTGTTAACCGCGTCGACCGCTTCGAGAATTCGCGGCTCCACGCCCGCCTGTCGGGCCAGCGTGGTCAGCGCCCGCACGTCCTTGGGAAAGCAACTGCCGCCGTAGCCCACGCCAGGAAACAGAAAGGCGAATCCGATGCGGCTGTCGTGGCCGATGCCGCGACGAACGTCGTTGATGTCGGCTTCCATGCGTTCGCAGAGGTTGGCCATCTCGTTGATGAAGCTGATCTTCGTGGCCAGTAGCGCATTGGCGACGTACTTGGTCATTTCCGCGCTTTCGGGCGACATGACCAGAAACGGCTTCTCGGTCCGCAGAAACGGCGCGTAGAGCTCGCGGAGCACCTCGCCCGGCTCGGGCCGGCGGACGCCTACCACCACGCGGTCGGGCTTCATGAAGTCGTCGATCGCGGCGCCTTCCTTCAGAAACTCGGGGTTACTGGCCACGTCGCAATCGCGCCCGGTGCGCTCCTTCAGCCGACGATAGATCTCGCTGTTGGTACCCACGGGCACCGTGCTCTTGGTCACCACGATGGAGTCGGCGGTCAGGTGCGGCGCAATTTCGTCGACCACGCGCCACAAGGCTCGCAGGTCGGCCGAACCATCGGCCGCGCTGGGAGTTCCGACGGCCAGGAACACGAGTTTGGCTTTGCGCACGGCGCCGGGAAGATCGGTGGTAAAGTGCAGCCGCTTGGCTTCGCTGTTGTGTTCGACCAGTTCGGCCAGGCCGGGTTCATAGATGGGAATTTCGCCGGCGTTGAGGCGCGCGATCTTGGCCGCATCGACGTCGATACAGGTGACGTGATTGCCGCTCTCGGCAAAACAAGTGCCGGTGACGAGACCTACGTAGCCCGTGCCTACGACCGCGATTCTCATAGCGCCTAAACTTTCCAGAAGGCCGTTC
>CAZPED010000560.1:0-3145 GCA_964585335.1 uncultured Planctomycetaceae bacterium
CTGACTTACAACCGCCACGGAAGCGTCAACTCGCCCGACGTCCTGGTACCACGTAACCCACCGCCGACCCTCGGCAACGTGCTGCGGCGGCTGTCGCCTTCGCAGCCTCCCGCGGCGCCTGAAGAGGGCGAGGCCGACCGGCTCGCGCTCGCTGCCGAGGCTGTGGGGATCGTAAATGCCGAGCAAGTAGCAGCCAGCGAGCAACCGCCGGCGACGCGCCACGACGGGGTTGCACGCGATACCCCACAGATCAGCGCTGCGCTGACTACGGCGGTTGCGTGGATGACAGTGCCTGCGGACATCAAGACCGCGACGATCGACGCGGCGCTGGCCGATGCGCTCGAGACGGAATGGGACGCTGCCGAAACGTAAGCGCTGGGCGCCGGGTTACAAATCGCGATCGTACATGCGATAGGTCTTGTCGAGCTTGGCTCCCCCCTTTTCCAGGCTGCCGCGCGAGAGCGTGTTCGATTCGAGCACCCAGGAAAACTCGACTTCCTGCATCCCCCACTCCTTGAGCGGCTGCACCAGGCCAGCCAGCAGCACCACGCCCAGGCCCCAGCGCTGATACTCGGGGAGCACGTTGATGCTGATCACGCGCATTTTCTTGATCGCGCGCTTGTTCAAAATCAATCGCAAAAAGCCGAATGGGAATAGCCGGCCGTCGATTTGTTTGAGCCGGGGGTTGTAGTCGAGCAGTCCGAAGCAGGCGCCGATCGGCTTGCCGTCCACCTCGGCGGCGATCGCCAGTTCGGGGGCAATCAGGTGCTTCAGTCCGCCCGCCAGGTCCTTGATCTCCGCGGGCGAGAACGGTGCGTACCCCCAGGTGCCGACCAGCGAGGAGTTGTAGAGGTCCAAAAACATCTCGACTTCCTGGCGGAAGCGGCTGCGGTCCATTTGCCGAACTTTGACGTTGAAGCGGGCCTTGCTTTCATTGACGATGAACAGCAGCTTCTTGTCGAGCTGCTCAAGCATGTCGATGTGCCCCCAGAAGGCGTACATATCCTGCACCTTCCGAAAGCCCCAGCCCTCGATCAGCCGCCCGTAGAACGGCTTGTTGTAGGTCATCATGAAGGTCGGCGGCGCATGGAACCCGTCGACGAGCAGGCCGCATTCGTAGTTCAACGAGGGGTTGGCCGGCCCGCGAATGGCGGTCATACCCTGGCTTCGCAGCCAGGCGCCCGCGGTGTCGAACAGGGCATTGCAGACTTCCTGGTCCTCGACGGACTCGAAAAAACCGAAAAAACCCCGCTGCTCGCCATAGCGCTCGATGTAGGCCCGATTGACGATGGCGGCCACCCGTCCGACGGGTCGGCCGTTTCGTGTGGCCAAAAAGGTCCGCACCGGATTGGCGGCCGGAAAAGGATGATGGGCGTAGCCGAGCAGCCGGCGATGGTCCATCAAGAGCGGCGGCACCCAGTTGGGGTCACCCGCGTACAGAGTCCAGGGGAGCTCGACGAACTGTTCTTGCTGTCTCCGCGTCGCAACGGGCTCAACCAACAACTTAGACATATCCACCTATCGCGGGGCGCGGCAAAACGGCTCATCCGGAGCGTTAAAGTGGGGTCAATCTATCGGTGGCGCAAGAGAGCGTCAAGTTCGCCATGCGGGCGACCGATGTTGACCAGCGCGGCCGTCTCGCGGCATGCCAGCATGCTGCGCCCGGGGGCAATTGGTTGGAAAACCTTCCCCACACTGATAAAATGACGTAGGCCGCCGCGCGGGAGTTGTCTCGCGGCGAGGAGGAGATGGACCGATGCCATTGGACGCAATTCAGCTCGGCATTGAGCAGACGATGGACGAGCTGCGCAAGTTGCTAGGCGAGCGCTTCGGCGTCTCGCAGCCCGATAGCGTCACGCCCGACGACCCCCTGTTCGCGGTCGGGGTAGGGCTGACGTCGCTCGAGGGCATCGAGTTTCTTTGCGAAGTCGAAAAGCAGTTCGGGCTGCACATCAAGGACCTCGACTGGTGGGTTTACGAAACGCCCACGCTCTCGGCCGTCGCCCAACACTTGATCGACCTCACCTACCAGCAGCACGGCGCCCAGAAAGCCAGCTGATTGCCGCGGCTCGGCCCACCTCTTGCAACGGCACCTTCGCCACTCACTCCACTGGCCCGCTGGCGCCTCGACGCGGGGGGCTTTAGCGCACTCTAACCATAAAAAACAGCCAGACCGCCAGGGAGAGGGTCCGCGCTCGGCACCTGCCCGAGACGCGTGTACTCTCCGTGGCGGTCTGCGTTTACTCGCTGCGACCGCGTGGCCATTACTTGGCTTGCGGCGGCACCAGCGGGGCGGCGGCCGACACGGCGGCATCAATCGCCGTGGCCGACTCGCTCTCGGTCTGGCCGGTCAACTGAGTCTCCGGGCGGTCATTCAGTTGGCGAATCACTTGTCGCAGTTCGCTGGCGCTGAGGTGCCGGATGTTGCCCAGCTCGACCAGCGGTTGCAGCGTTCGCATGGCCCGGTTGAACGTCGGCTCAAAGGTGACAATCTCGGTGATCCAGTGCTGCATCCGGCCAAACGTGCTGGCCAGCTTGGCCAATTGCTGCTGCACGTCATTCATCAATTCCAGGTTCTCGGTCGCATCGGCCAGGTTACGGGTCTGGCTCAGGGCCAGGTCTTTTACGGCAATCAGCCCTTCGACGCGGTCGCGAGCCACTTCGATGCCGGTGCCCTGATCGTCGAGCCGGCTGCGAATGGCCACCAGGTTTTCCAGCGCCTGGAGAGCGCCGCCCACGTCGGTGCCCTGGGCCGAGAGGTTATCGGTCAGGTCGAACAGGGCGCCGGCGGTTGCCTGAGCGTCTTCGACTCGGCCGCTGGCTTCCACCAACTGATCTTGCAGCTGGTTCCATTGCTTGACCACGTCGGTGGCCAGGTCCAGCTCGCAGCTGTGCTTGAGCAAACCGCCTTTGAGATCGACCAGGCCGTCGAGGGCCAGGCGGGCGGCAGCAATTTCAGCGGCTTGCGATTCAACCGTATGCTTCATTTCGAGCAGTCCGGCGAGCGATTGCCGGGCGGCGCCATTCGATTCGGCCTCGAGCGTCAGCCGATCGCGGAGGGCGTCAACTTCGTCGAGCCCCGCGGCGGCCTGCGCTGTCTTGGCGTGGCTGTCGATCAGGCGGGCCCTCAGGCGGTCGAGCTGGG
>CAZPED010000561.1:0-3144 GCA_964585335.1 uncultured Planctomycetaceae bacterium
TACCTGGCCGCGTTCGACAATCGCGTCCGCGCGGCGGTGAGCAGCGAAGGGGGCATCGGCACGAGCCTTTCCAACTGGGATGCGCCCTGGTACCTGGGTACGAAGCAGTTCGGCCGCGAGCACCACGAGTTGTTGGGGCTGGCGGCTCCGCGTCCCTTCTTGCTGATTGGCGGCGAGTCGGCCGACGGCGCCAAGAGCTGGCCGTACATCGCTGAGGGCTTGGAAGTGTACCGGCTCTATGGGCAACCGGCCCGGTTGGGGCTCTACAACCACGGCCAGGGACATACTATTCCGCCTTCGGCCGAGGCACGCACGTACGAGTGGCTGGAAACGTACCTGTGAGCCCACGGGCTCAGGCCGCCTCGGCCTCGTCGTTGGTCAGCGCATCGTCGTAATGCGAGAGCTGCTCGGCATCGTCTTCGTCGAGTAACTCGACGCTGCGCACCCGATCGGCCAATTCGCCGTCGAACTCCTCGGCCGACCAGCGGACGCGGTGCACGCCGCGTAGGGCCCGCCGCCGTGGCTGACGGGCCGGGCGAAGCGGTCGCGGCGCCGGCATGGGTTCGGGACGCGGTGGCTCGGCTTCTTCGATGATTGCCGGCGGAGTGTCAATTGCCAGCGGAATTTCGATCGGCGCCGCTTCCACGAGAATGGCTGATGGGGCCATGACGACTTCTACCGCCGGCGCGGGCGTGACCAAGGCCACCGACGTCTCGGGGACCGCGACCCTTGTCGGAATCGGCTCGGGCTCCGGTATCGCTTCCACTAACTCGACTTCGTCAACGTCTGGTTCCGGGGTCGTCTGCACGGGCGGCTCGGGCTTGAGACGCCGCGTGCGGCGGCTGGCCGCCTCGTCGTCGTTCGTCTGTGGCGCGGCATTGTCGGGTAGCAGCCGCACGTCGGCCTTCGCCTGGCGGAACAGCTTGGCGATATGCTCGTGGCAGGTGAAGACCAGCAGCTGGTGCCCGTGCTGCGCAAAGTCGCGCAGCACCGTGGCGGCCGCCTTGGCGCGGCCGACGTCGAAATTCACCAGCACGTCGTCGAGCACCAGCGGCAATCGCACGCCGCGGCGGGCAAACGCGGTCACCAGCGCCAGCCGCAGGGCCAGGAACAGCTGCTCGCGCGTACCGCTACTGAGGACGTCGGCCGTGAGGCTGTGCCCCGACTTGTCCTCGACCTTGAGCAGATGTTGGCCCAGCGGCGTCCACACGCGGCGATAGCGGCCACCGGTCAGGCGTTTGAGATACTCCGAAGCCTCGCGCAGCGCTTGTGGCTGGTGCTCGCGCTCGTAGTAGTCGCGCACGGCCGAAAGCATCAGGCCCGTAATCGCCAGCACCCGCCAGCGGGCCAGGGCATCGTGCAATCGTTTTTCGACCGTATTTAGTTCGAGCCGCTTCTGGGCCAACTGACGGTCATCAACCAGCGCGCGTATCTGCTGTGCCAGGGCACCGCGTTGTTCGAGGGCGGCAGCCAGCCGGACTTGCAGAGATTGTCGCGTTGCCGTGAGCCCCGCTTCGAGTTGCTCGAGCGCCAGCGGATTCGTCAGCCGCTCGGCCAGCAGCTCTTCGCTCAATTGGCCGGCCAGCGTGGCGGCGATTTCCTGTGACAGTCGGGCTCGCTCGCTGCGTAGCCGGCCGGTTTCGGCTTGGGCTTGCGCCAATCTCAAGAACTCGGCGTCGTTGGCGACGCCGCTACGGCGCAGCAGGCGCTGATGCCGCTTGCGCAGCACTCGGCCCGACTCGACCAGCGGCGCGAGCTTGCGGCGCACCTCGGACAATCGTCGCGCGAGTTCGTCGCGCACTTTGAGCAGCTTCTGTTGCTCGGCCAGTTCGGCCAGCCCCTGCCGCAGCTGGTCGAGTGGTCGCTCGGAGCGCGGCTTCAGGCCGGCCTCGGCCATCAGGTTCTTGATCCGGGCCACGAGCGTTTCGTATTCCGCCTTACGGCGGGCATGTTGCTGGCGCGCCTCGTCGAGCTCGGAGACCAGCCCTTGCGAATGAGCCTGGCGGCGGGCCAGCTCGCGCAGCTGGCGTGGCACCGTCTTGGCCGGCAAGCCGTTTTCCATCAGCAACCGGCACCAGCGTTTGTGCTGGGCTCGGCGCTGGTTGCGCAGCGCCGTGGCGCGAGCTTCCGACTGCGCGGCATCGCGCTGCGCCGTTTCTTGCCGCGCTTGCAGCGGCACGAGTTCTTCGAGCTTCGCCAGCGACTTTTCAGCCGTTTGCAGGCGTGCCACAAGTGGGCCGCCTCCCTTGGGTAGCTGAGCGTCGAGCGCGTCGCGCTCGGCCCGCAACTGTTTCATCTGGTCCTTGAGCAACTGGAGCTGCTGCTGGCAGCCGTCGAGCTGTCCGACGGCCGCGCGTTCCATCCAGAACTTAACGGCTCCGGCCGCTCCGGCTGCCAGTACGCCGATGGCGCCGACGTGCCATCCCAGCGCGCCGCTCAGCGAAGCTGGTAGTACCAGCCCGGCCACGAACAGCAGCACCAGTGCGCAGCCCAGCACGAACAGGGCGCCCAGCCCGGCCAGTGCCCAGGTGGGCAGTGCCTGGTTTTGCACCTGTTCGTGACTTTGGTCTTCCAGGTCGGCCTCGCGGCGGCTGAGCTGATCGATCCGCTCGTCGATTTGCACCCGCTTGCGCAACTGGGCGACCAGTTCGCCGGCTTCGGCCAGTGCCTGGGTCAGCCCCTTGTCCTTGGCAGGGCCGAGGGCCGATTCGATTTGTTTGGTCAGCTCGGCGCTGTTCGGGCCAGCCGGCAGCGAAGCCAGGTATTCGCGCTCGGCGCGGCGTGCATCGCGCAGCGCCTTGGCCGCCTCGCGCAGCTCCTGCAGGCTGCGCTTCGAGAGCGTTGACGTGGGCGATCGTGCCGGACCACCCTTGGCGCCGCCGGTGGCTTCCAGTTGCGATTCAAGTTCCAGCACCTGGTCCTCGTGCCCTTTGAGCTCCGCTTCGAGCGATTGCATCCAGGGCTGCTGCTCCGAGAGCGCCTCGAACCGCACGCTGTGGCGCACGAGCGCTTCGTTGATGGCCAACTGCTTGATCTCGTCTTGCAGCTTGCGCTTGCGGCGCTTGAGCTTGCGGTACCGCTTGCGGCAGGCCGTCAGCCGGGCTTGCAAGTGCTCGAAACGCGCGAGTGCCCGCTCGGGCAGCA
>CAZPED010000562.1:0-3112 GCA_964585335.1 uncultured Planctomycetaceae bacterium
ACCAGAAGTTCGCTTGCGTGGTGACCGAAGCCAACCCCGAGAAGCGCAACCTGGTGCTCAGCCGCCGCGCGGTGCTCGAGCGCGAGAAGGCCGCGGCTAAAGAGAATCTGATGGCCACGCTGGAAGTGGGCCAGGTGCGCGAGGGCACCGTTCGCAGCCTGCAAAACTTCGGCGCCTTCGTCGATCTCGGGGGCGTCGACGGCCTGATCCACATCAGCCAGCTCAGCTGGGACCGGCTCAAACATGCCGACGAGGTCTTGCAGCTTGGCCAGAAGGTGAAGGTCAAGATCCAGAAGATCGATCCGCAGACGGGCAAGATCAGCCTGGCGTTTCGCGACCTGGCCGAGAATCCCTGGCAGAACGTGCAGCGCGACTTCCCCACGCGCAGCCGCGCTAAGGGCACCGTCTCGCGCATCATGGAGTTTGGCGCCTTCGTGCGGATAGCGCCGGGCGTCGAGGGGCTGGTGCACATTTCCGAGCTGGCGCACCGCCGCGTGTTCCGCGTGTCGGACATCGTCAGCGAAGGGCAGGAAGTCGAAGTGCTGGTGCTCTCGGTCGATCCCGAGCAACAACGCATCAGCCTGTCGCTCAAAGCGCTCGAAGCGCGGCCCGAAAAGGAAAAGGCCGCCGTCGAGGAGGAAGCGCCCGAGCCCGAAACGCCGGCCGCGCCCCCCAAGCAGCGCAAAGTGCCGCTCAAGGGTGGCATTGGCGGGCCGCCCAGCGGCGAGCGCTTCGGCCTCAAGTGGTAAGCGTGACGATACGCGAAACCAAAGTTCGGGCCGCTGCCTAGCTGACCGGTCCGTGCGAGAGCAGTTGCCGCTCGTCACCTTCTTCGTCCGTGATCTCCACACGGCACCGCGGTAGCGCGCGCCGCAACCGCTCGACGGCCGCAGTAGTTACGTGCCGGGGCAGCGGTCCAAAGCGCACCCTCTCGAGGCTGGGCATCCCGGCCAATAGATCGAGTGCCCGGTCGGTCAGCATGTCGGCGTCGTACAGCCGCAATGCGCGCAGTTGCTTGAGCGACGCCAGTTGGGCACTGCCTTGGTCGGTAACATCGACCGCACGTACGAGCGTCAGCCGCTCGAGCCGAGGCAGGCGAGCGACCTGGGCCAGATCGGCATCCGTGGCGTAGAGCATCTCGACCACGGTGACGCTGGCCACATAGTCGGTGCCGGTCGCGTTGGTCAACCAGCGCGGCGCCGGTGGCTGGGCCCCGCGGTCGAGTTTGCCCTGCGAGTCGACTTGATGCTGGTAGTAAGCCTCGACGCTGGGATTGCCGCGCAGCAATTCCTCGAGGGCGTTGCGCTGCTGGCGCGCCTGCCGGTACCAGGCCAAGAGCAGTCCGGCCACGGCCATGGCAATCAGTAGGGTCCGCAGGCCAAACTGACGCCAGCGGCGCGGGGCGGAAACGGGTGGCTCGGCGCGAGATTCCATATCAACATCATACCGTGCAGAGCTTGGCGGTTAGCGCGCTTGGCGCGATCGGGTTTGCTTCGTATGGCGCGCCGGCCAGGCCTGTCGCCGTGCGGATCTGGCATCCGCCAGTGCCGCCGGCCGCGGGCATTGATCTTGACCCTAAAATAGGGATGTGATCCGATTCCGGCGGAAATGCCGGAAATTCCGGGCGTGAGGGCGTGCGGCAGCCCGCTATTTTCCCTTCGAATTCCGCGGTTGTCGCCGCGCGTGACCGCCGCCCGCCCGCCGGCGTCCAACCTTGCAGAAAGGGTACAGGATGCGGCCCGCTGCGTGCCATGCTTGAGTTGGGGTTCTTGTGTTGGAAGTCACCGAACGAACCGACGAGCAATTGGCCGCCGAGGCTGCCCGCGAGGGCTCCGATGGTCCGGCATTCGTTGCGCTGGTGGAGCGATTCCGCCAGCGTGTGTGGCGCATCTGCTATCGCTTGCTCGGCAACGAGCAGGACGCCAACGACGCCGCCCAGGAAGTTTTCGTGCGGTTGTTTCTCAATCGGGCCAAATTTGCCGGCCGCTCGAAGTACGCCACGTGGGTGCACGCGATCGCCGTGCGCACCTGCCTGACGATTCGCCGCGGACGCGGCCGCCGCCAGCGCCACGAAGACACGGCGAGCGAGGAGCAGTGGGAGCGCCAACAGCCGACCGAAAAGGCGACCAGCGCCGGCCTCTCGCTCGACCTGATGAAGATGCTCGAAATCCTGGACGAGGAGGATCGCGCCATGCTGATCCTCAAATACGCCGAAAGCTACGACTACGAAGAGCTGGCCGAGATTTTCGACCTTTCGGTCAGCGCTTGCAAAATGCGTCTCTCGCGTGCGCGAGAAAAACTGCAACAACGTTTTCCCGATCTGGCATCGTGACCCCGATGAGCTCCCATGGCTACTAATCTTTTCGAACGACTGGCCGAGATGGATGTGCCGCCGCCGCCGGCGCAGTTCGACAACCAACTGCACGATCGGGTCAACCGCTCGCTCGTGACCTGGCAACTGGTCGACCTGCTGGTGCGGGGCATGCCCTGGGCCCTGGGCCACTTTGCCCGGGCCATGATCGGCGCGCTGGCCTTCACCCTGACCGGTCGCTACGAAACCAAACCGAACGATCAACGCCGCTAGCGGCCAGCCGGCCGTCGCGGCACAAAACGATACACGCGCGTGAGCTGCTTGTCCCTGGTTACCTCCCCGACAACCTGTTGAATTCATCCGGCGCGCCCCTGGTAGAGCGCGCGAGTGAGACACAACCTTTTTCGAAAGGACCCTGAATCATGAACCTGTTTGCTTTTGCCGAAGACACCGCGACGGTCGCTGAAAAGACGACCGAAACGGTCACGACGACCTTCGATCACTCGAAAGACGCCGTGCTGTCGAGTTTCCAAAAAGCCTACGACCAGATCATCGGCGTGGCCCCGAACCTCGTGGCCATGATCGTGGTGATCGTGCTGGGCTACGTCGTGGCCCGCTTCGTGGGCAAGGCCATTGCCACGCTGGCCGAAAAGCTGGGCTTGCAGAACGCGGCCGACCAGAGCGGTCTGGCCGACTCGATGCACCACATGGGCCTGACCCGTAACGTGCCGTCGATCATCGGCAACATCGTGTTCTGGCTGTTGATGTGCGTGTTCTTGATGGCGGGCTTCAACATTCTCG
>CAZPED010000563.1:0-3100 GCA_964585335.1 uncultured Planctomycetaceae bacterium
GAGGCCGCCCTTGTTGTGCCCGGTCACCTTGGCCTCGACAACCATGCCCTCGGCCACTTCCGACCAGTCGCCCACGTCAACGGCCGCGCCGGGCAGCACCAGTTCGTACAGCCCCTCGGCCGGATTGAAACGGCTGACCATCACGTCGAGCACCGCGCCCGGTTCCGGGGGCGCGGCAAAGTTCTTCAGCGGCGCCACGCCCTGCTGCTGTCCGCTGATCTCGATAAACACGTTGTCGCGGTGCACGGCCAACACCGTGCCGCGATGACGCGACTCGGGCTCCAGCTCCGGCATCACTTCGCGCTTCTCGCTGGCGATGATCTCGTCGAGCGACTGACCGCCGAGGGCCGCCAGGTATTCCATTTCCAGGTCTTCCGACAAGCCCGCGCGAATGTTCGGCGGCTGCACTTTCTCGCCCCGCGGCAGCTCGGGCACGGCGCGTGCCGTGCGCGGCCTGTCGATGCGCTGGGGGCGCGGCGCCGGCGCGGGCTTTGCGGTCGGCGCAGTGGTTTCGACAGGTACCGCGGCTTCGATCGGTGCGGCAGCTTCGACCGGCGCAGCACCGGCCGACGGCTCGTCAGCCGCCACGACTTCGGTCGCGACCGCTTCGGCGGAGAGCGGTTGGGTTGTGGCTGCCGCCGCTTCGCTGGCCGGCGCGACACGGGCTGGCTGCGGCGATGCCAGCACGGGTTTCGGCACGGCCGGAGGCGCCTTAACGCCGTAGCGCTGACTGCCGATGCGAATCGGCGATGGTTTGCGCGGCGTTTGCTCCTGGCCGCCTGGAACGTCACTGGAATTCGAATCGGCCGGCACGGACTGGTTCTCGGGTTGGCTGCTCATCTGACTGGTCGCTTACAAGCGTGCGCGAAACTCCTGGGCGTCATGCCAGGCCGTGGGCCTGGCGAAGCCGCGCATTTTAACAGCCGCTTACCCGGGTGTACAATGCATGGCAACCTATTACCCCCCAGTAGTTTCGAGCCGAAGGGCGAGTGAAATCCCATGGTCTTCGACCCGCACGCGTATGGCCCGGCGATTGCCGCGTTGCTGGCCGACGCCCCCTGCAACGAACTCGGGCCTGGACGACCGATCGAAGCCGCACGGCCACAGCTGGCTGCCTTTGCGTCCCGTGGTATCGCTACGCCCTCGGAAGTTGTCGATCCGCTGATGGCCCGGGCTTGCCTGGCGGGGCTGTGGCTGCGGTTCGACTTTCTCGACGAGTCGCACCGCATCAGCCAGGATCTGGAGATGGCCACGGGCAGTTACTGGCACGGCATTATGCATCGCCGCGAGCCCGACTTTGCCAACGCGAAGTATTGGTTTCGCCACGTGGGCCGGCACCCGGTGTACATACCCCTAAACACCGACGCTCGCCGGATCACGCTGGAGGACCCCGCCGGTTTGCGGCCGCACAATCTCGTGGCGCAAACCGAGTGGGACGCGTTTGGAATGGTCGACCTCTGCCAGCAAGCCAGCCAGGGGAACGAACCCCTGAGCGCGCTGTGCCGTCGTATTCAATTGCGAGAGTGGGAACTGCTGTTCGACTATTGTTTTCGCCAGGCGATACGGCGCTAGCGCAGGCGTGCGCTGATGGGTTCGGCGTTCGCGTTGACGTAGCCCCTCCGAAAGACTAGGACAATAGTTGGCGGATTTAAAGCCGCGATTTCGGTTTAAGGGGCTATGACTTTTCAATTCCTCTGCCCCCAAGGGCATCTGCTCGAAGGTGAAGAAGAGCACATGGGCATGCAGTGCCAGTGCCCCCAGTGTGGCACGGCATTCATCATTCCCACGCTCGATCAGGCCGGTGCGGCGCATGGCGCCGAGGCCGAAGATATTGGCCTGCAACCGCTCGACGAAGAGATCGCAACCGCGCCCAGGCAGCGGCTGGCGGCCACGGAGAAGCCGGCCCCCGCGTTCGACGTCAACGAGCTGGTCGTCAGCGAACTGGGCCGCGATCACGGTGGTGAAGAACTGCTGCACATTCCTTGCCCCAACGGTCACGAGCTGGAAACGCCGCTCGAAATGATCGGGCAGCGCGCACTCTGTCCCCATTGCGGCGTCGAGTTTCGTCTGCGCCGCGAGAAGAGCGTCGAATATCAGCGTCAGCAGGAATTGCTCGATCGGCGCCGCGGCAAGTTCTGGTTTCAATTGGCCGTCATGGCGGCAGGTTTCGTGGGCTTCGTGCTCATCGTCATGTTCATCCTGATGATCTTCTCGTCGTGAACTTTCAGGGGAGCGGCGAGCAGCACGTGTCACCCGACGACGAGTCAGCGCCGCGCAATTCGCTCAGCCCGGCAATGCCCCCGGCAATCAGCGGGCGCTGGCTGGTGGCGCTGGCGGCAGTGCTGTGGAGCTCCAGCGGGCTGTTTGCCAAAGCCACGGTGTTTGCCGATTGGCCGCCAGAAACGCGCGGCGTGCTGCTGGCATTCTGGCGCGCGCTGTTTGCCGGGCTGCTGCTCTTGCCCGCCGTGCGGCAGCCGCGTTGGGATCGCAAACTGCTTCCCTTGTGCGCGGCATTTGCCGCCATGAACGTCACGTATCTTTCGGCCATGACTCTGACCACCGCGGCCAACGCCATCTGGCTGCAAAGCACGGCGCCCTGGTGGGTGTTTCTAATGGGAGTCGTCGTGCTGCGCGAACCGTTTGCCAAAGCCGAACGCGTACCGCTCGTCGTGGGCGGCATTGGGCTGGTCGTGATTCTCGCCTTTGAACTGCAAGGGCAAGCGCGGGGCGGCGTGCTGTGCGGGCTGGTCTCGGGATTGACCTATGCCGGCGTGGTGATGAGCCTCCGCGCGCTGCGGGGACTGGATACGGTGTGGATCGTGGCCGTGGCCCACCTGGTTACCGCAGCCCTGATTTTTCCGTTTGTCGTCTACCAGGGGGTTTGGCCCAACCGCGTGCAGCTGCCGGTACTGGCGGCATTCGGCCTGTTGCAAATGGCGGTGCCCTACGTGCTCTTTGCCCGCGGGCTGCGCACGATCACGTCGCAAGAGGCCACGGTCATTGGCCTGCTCGAGCCCATTTTGCTGCCCGTGTGGGTTTACCTGGCCTGGGGCGAGGCGCCCGCGACCTGGACCATCGTGGGCGCCACGCTGATTCTGCT
>CAZPED010000564.1:0-3099 GCA_964585335.1 uncultured Planctomycetaceae bacterium
GCGACGGGCAAGAGGCGCTCGACATGGTTCGCCGCGACGACGTGCACCCCGTGTTGCTCGACATGCACATGCCGCGACTGACCGGGCTGGAAACGCTGCGGCAGGTCAAACGCTTCAAGTCGCGGCTGCCCTGCATTTTGCTATCGGCCGCGCTCGACGAGAACCTGATTCGTCAGGCGCAACTGGCCGAGGCATTTTCCGTGCTGTCCAAGCCCATTACCCGGCAGCAAATCACCAGCACGGTCGAAGCCGCGATGCATCGCATCTACGACTGGCAAATGCAGTCGGCCCCGCTACGGCAAGAGCCCGAAGCCGGCAAATAGCCGCACGGCGTTCGACTAGCCGCCCTCGGCCTGCTGCGGTTCGCCTTCGCCCCGCTCGACCGTCTCGCTGGCGGCCGCCCGCCGTCGTTCGCTTTGCGTGCCCGGCACGATGAGCGGGCTGGGCGAGTTGGCTTCGATGATCTGCTTCAGTTCGTCCGAATCGACGACCTCTTTGTCGATTAGCCGTTTGCTCAGCGCTTCGAGCGAGGTCAGCCGGGTTTCGAGAATGTGCTTCACCTTCTCCATCGATTCGTCGATGATCCGCTTGACTTCCTGGTCGATTTCGCGGGCCGTCTGCTCGCTGTGGCTGTGCTCGCGCTGGAAGTCGCCGCTGCCAGCCAAAAACGGGCTGCGGTTGCTCTCGCGGAAATTGACCCGGCCCAGCCGGCTCATGCCGTAGTCCATGACCATGCTGCGGGCGATGGCGCTGGCGCGCTCCAAGTCGTTCTGGGCACCGGTCGATACGTCCTCGAAGACCATTTCCTCGGCGCAGGTGCCGGCCAGCAGCACCTGGATGCGGCTTTCCAGTTCGGCCTGTGTCATCAGGTAGCGATCGCCCTCGGGGCGCTGCAGCGTGTAGCCCAGCGCCGCCAGCCCGCGGGGAATGATCGAGACCTTATGCACCGGATCGGTATTTGGCAGGCTATAAGCCACCAGAGCGTGTCCGCCCTCGTGGTAGGCGACGCGCAGCTTTTCGTCCTCGTGGATGATTCGCTGCTTCTTCTCCAGACCCGCGGTAACCCGCTCGACGCCCTCGTTGAACTCGTCCATGCCCACGGCGTTCTTGCCCTTGCGGGCGGCCAGCAGCGCGGCCTCGTTGACCAGGTTGGCCAGGTCGGCGCCCACGAAGCCCGAGGTGATGGCAGCCACTTCCTTGAGGTTCACGTGTTCGTCGAGCTTCACGTTCTGCACGTGTACTTTCAGAATCGCCTCGCGTCCGCGCACGTCGGGCCGGTCGACCAGCACGTGGCGATCGAAGCGGCCGGGACGCAACAGCGCCGGGTCGAGCGTTTCGGGCCTGTTCGAGGCGGCCAGCACGATCACGCCGCTGTTCGAGTCGAAGCCGTCCATTTCCACCAGCAGTGCGTTGAGCGTCTGCTCGCGCTCGTCGTGACCGCCCACAATGCTCGAGCCGCGGGTCTTACCCAGCGCGTCGAGCTCGTCGATGAAGATGATGCAGGGGGCCTTGGCCTCGGCCTGCTGGAACATGTCGCGCACGCGGGCAGCGCCGACGCCGACGAACATTTCGACGAAATCGGAGCCCGACAGGCTGAAAAACGGCACACCCGCTTCGCCGGCAATGGCTTTGGCTAGCAGGGTCTTGCCGGTGCCCGGGGGGCCGACCAGCAGCAGGCCCTTGGGAATGCGGCCGCCCAGCAGCTGGTACTTTTCGGGCGTGCGCAGAAACTCGACGACTTCGCGCAGTTCTTCGACGGCCTCGTCGATGCCGGCCACGTCATCGAACGTGACGCCGAGGTCCTCCTGGGCATACATCTTGCCGCGGCTGCGGCCGAAGGCCATGGGCGAGCCCGCCCCGCCCAGGCGACGCATCATGTAGAAGATGAACAGGACGCAAAAGCCGGTCAGCACCAGCATTGGCACGTACGATTTCCAAGCGGCCGGGCCTTCGGCGTTGTCGAAAGGAATTTTCTGTTGTTCGAGCAGCTCGGGCAGCCGGTTGTCCATCAGCTTCAGATTGGTCTGAAACATCACGCTCGACTTCGAGTCTTTTTCGCCCACGGTCTCGCGCAGCACCTTGCCGGTCACCTCGTAGGTGCCGAGCTTGATGTCGGTAGGCTGCGATAGCCGGTAAGTCCGCAGGCGGTCGCCGGTGCCCCGCTGCACTTCGATGTAGTTGGGGCCTTCGGTGTTATGGGCGACTTTGATCAGCTCGAGCAGGTCGTAGTAGGTGATTTTTTCGTCCGCGCCGCCGGTCATCAGGCCGACTGCCAGCAGCGTCAGAACCCCTAGAATCAGCAGGAACCACACGACGTTGTTATTGATGGGAGACGGCTTTTTGTCGCCGATCTTGCGCAGCGGTTCTCTCTCGTTTTTCATCGAATAGTTTCTCGTGACGAGTCGAAATCGGAGGAGCGGCGCGGCCAACGGCAGGCCGAACTGGCCAGCCGGGCCGGCGGAGTCGAAAGTGGGCGGGAAACCGTGGACGCGGCTGTTTGCCAAGCCACCCGCAGCGCGTCTCCGTTCATAGTATGACCTACGATTTGGAAATACAACGAACCCCCGCTGGCGACGTGCGGGGCGCGCTTGCCGATTTCGAGCCCTGTTGTGGTCAGCGGCCTGTTCGCCTTAGAATACGGGCGCCAGCGGCGGAAGGTCGTTCGTAGCTTGAATCTCTGACGCTCGCCAGCAGTCTGCCGGCGGCTTCGAAGTTCGCGGCCTAAGGTGCCTCGCGTCCCCCCGTGCTTCGGCACGCTCCCGAGATCAATCGGCATTTATGTCCTCGGAATTTGCCAATGTAGCCGTGCTGGGTTCGACCGGCAGCATTGGGCGCAACACGCTGGAGGTCATAGCCGCTTCGCATGGCGCACTACGCGCTGTCGCGCTGTCGGCCCACTCGAATCCCGAGCTGTTGGTGGCCCAGGCCCGCAAGTTTCGGCCGCGGTGGATCGTGGCCTCCGACCCCGTGGCGGCCGCGGCCTGCGACTGGTCGCAGCTGCCCCCCGAGGTCGAGTGCCTGGTGGGCCCCGAGGCCCTCGAGACAATTGCCCGGGCCAGCGACGTCGACATTGTCGTGGCGGCGATTGTCGGCAGCGCC
>CAZPED010000565.1:0-3093 GCA_964585335.1 uncultured Planctomycetaceae bacterium
CTGGGCGCTGTCCGACGCGCAGATTGAGTGGGCCCGCGGTCACGGCATGAAGATTTGCGGCGGACCGCTATTGCAAGTCGACAAGTGGTCGCTGCCCGACTGGATGTATCTGTTTGGCGAAGGGGACGAAGAGAGTTTTCACTCCTGCGTCGCTGAGCACATCCAGGCGGTGGTGAGCCGTTATCGCGGCAAGGTGCATCTCTGGCAGTGCTCGGCCCGGCTCAACACGCCCAACGATTTCGACCATTCCGAGGAAGAGCGGCTGCGGCTGGCCGTGCTGACGGTCGAAAGCATCCGCCGCGTCGATGCCCGCACGCCGCTGGTGATCACCATCGATCAGCCGTGGGGCGCGTTCATGAGCCGGCAGGATTGCGACCTCTCGCCGCTGCATTTTGCCGACGCGCTGGTGCGAGCCGACCTGGGACTGGCCGGCATCGGCCTGGAAATCAACTTCGGCTATGCCCCGGGGGGCACCGAACCGCGCGATCCGCTCGAGTTCGGGCGGCAGCTCGATCGTTGGAGCATGCTGGGCATGCCGCTCTTGGTGACGCTGACCGCCCCGGGCGGCAGCGCGGCCGATCCCCAGTGCCGCTCGCAAGTGCGCCCCATCGACTACTCGCAATCGGGCACGCTCGACGCGGCGGCGCAGCAGGCCTGGGGGCAGCAGTATCTGCCCGTGCTGCTCTCGAAGCAGCCGGTGCAGGGCATCATCTGGAACCAGCTCCGCGACAGCCAACCGCACGTTTGGCCCCACGGCGGGCTGTTCAACGCCCACGACCAGCCAAAGGAGCTGCTGGGGCTGTTGGAGTCCTTGCGGCACGCGCACCTGACCTGATCGCGGTAGCGCTCCAGCGAATGCCGCGCCGGCAATTCGGTGCCCCGGCCCGCTTGAGTGGCAAATCGTCAGTCGGCCGCCCGGCCGAAGCAGGCCAGGCACATGTCGTCGCTCTGCGGCCGGCCGCCGACGAAGCGTTTGACGTCGTCGAGAATCAACCGGCCCAGTCCCGCGACTTCGACCGATTGCGCGGCCAGCTGGTTGCGGAGCCGCTCGATGCCGTAAAGTTCGTTCGAGACGTTCATGGCCTCGCTGATGCCGTCGGTGAAGAACACCAGCAGGTCGCCGGCCGCGATCGTCCGCGAGTGCTGTTCGTGCTCGAAATCAGCAACGACCCCCAGCGGCAGCCTGGCCTCGTCGCCCCCAATGGCTTCGACCTGTCCCTTGCCGGTGCGCAATAGCGGCGGCATGTGTCCCGCGTTGACCAGCGTCAGCTCATGACGCTTGATGTCGACCACGGCCAGCACGAACGTGACGAAGCGGTCTTGCCAGCCGCTGCCGCTGAAGCTGGCGTTGATGCGGCTCACGGCCGCCGCGGGGCTGGACTCGCTGGCCAGGCAGTAGCGCACCTCGCCCGAGAGCTTGGCCATCAGCAGCGCTGCCGATACGCCTTTGCCCGAAACGTCGCCCACGACCACGGCCAGCCGGTTGTTGGGCAACTCGACGTAGTCGTAGTAGTCGCCGCCCACCTGGTTGGCCGCCTCGTAAAAGTCGAAAAAGTAATACCCGGTCAGGTGCGGCGGCGCGGCGGGTAGCAACCCCCGCTGTACCTTGTGGGCCAGTTCCAGGTCGCGTTCGATGGCATGTTGCCGTAGCGCTTGCTCGTGCAGCTGCGCGTTGTCGACGGCGAAAGCCGCTTGCGAGGCAATGCTGGCCAAAAGGTCGAGGTCGTCCTTTTGGAAACGCTGACGCTGGTCGTTCGTATCGACCTGAATGACGCCCAGTGAGTTGCCGTCGCTATCGACCAGCGGCGCGCACATCACCGAGCGAATGCGCAGGTCGGCAATGCTCTGGCTCGTGTCGAAGCGGGCATCGTGGGCAGCGTCGGCCGAGAGGATCGCCTCTTGCGATTGCATTACCTGGTTGACGATCGTGCGGCTGATGCGGGCATGCTCTTCCATCGAGGCCCGGCGGTGCTTGACCGCCTTGGGCACCAGCACTCCCTCGGGCGTGCGCAAGACGACGAACGCCCGGTCGGCCTGAATGAAGATTTTGAACAGGCTTTCCAGCAGTTTTCCCAACACCTCGTCGAGGCTCATGGCCTTGCCCAGGTTGTGGGCAATTTCGATCATGGCCCGCAGCTTGACTTCGGGATTGACGGTCAGCCGCACGCCGGCCTGGGAGGGCGCTACGTCAAGCTTCGAAACGATCGTCGAGGCCGAGGTGACCGTGCCGTCGTCAATCACCAGGGCCATGGCACCCTCGGGACCGATCAACGTGCTTACCGGCGTGCTGGGTTCCTTGGTGTAGAAGGCCAGCGAAAGGTCGCAGATCTTCAGCCGGTCGCCATCGGCCAGCAGCTGCCGTCCCTGGATCAGCCGGCCGTTGACGAACGTGCCGTTGCGGCTGTGCAGGTCCTCGACGAAGTACTGATCGCGCTCGCGAACGATTTGCGCATGCTGCCGGCTGACGCTGGCCGAGTCGAGCACGATGTCGCATTCGGGGTGTCGGCCCAAGACCATTCGGTCCTGGTTGAGTTGATAGTCTTCGGTGATGCCGGCGGCATTGGTCAGCTGCAGAATCGCCATACGAACGATTTTTTTCGCGGGAATGATCGAGAATCAACGCTCTGTGGGTCGAGGTACCACGGCCGCAGCTTTGCTAGCGAACATGCCGGCACAGCGGCGCAGCGCGCAAATCCTGGCCGGCACGATCCCGTGGTCACCGTCGAGAGGCTGCACCTAGTCCATGATAATGGAATTTGACGCTGGCTACTATGGCTTGGCGGTTTGGGCAGGCTGGGATCGTGCGGCTGGCAGCAGACGCCCCGCACCGGGCTAACGCGGGCCTCATACACCGCCGCCGGCAGGGTGCCGACCTTGACCGACCCCATGGCTTTCCCTACCCTTCGCCCCGCCATGAATCGACTTTGCCTGCTGGCCTTGTGTGTCGGACTCTGGGACGCCGCGCTGGCGGTGCGCGCTGGCGAGCCGCTTTCGATCGCGCCCCGCCAGGCGTCCTGCTCGCGCTCAACGGTGAGCTTGACTTCGTGGCGAAGACCCCGGCGTTCCAGCAGATCGCCGCGGATGTCTCCGCAT
>CAZPED010000566.1:0-3080 GCA_964585335.1 uncultured Planctomycetaceae bacterium
GCCTCGGTGAATTTGAAATGCGGTCCGCCATTGAGGGCCACGAAGGCCTGACCGTCGAGCTCGAACGCCACGGTCATGGCCGTGCCCGCCGGACCCGGGCCCCCCTCGCCATAGCGCGCCACCTGTTTAATGCGCGAGTTTGGAAAGATGGACGTGTAAAAGCCGGCGGCTTGCTCGGCCTGCTGGTCGAACCACAGAAATGGCGTAATCAATTGAATGGACACCCGTGAGTTCCTTTCCCGTGAGGCGTTCTGTCGGACAATCGGGTTGGTTCTGCTCTGTAGACGAATGCGGATTGGGCGAATCGACAAGCTGCTCGACTGAATTTGTTTTTTCAGCAAGGCACGTCCGCGGCGGCCTATTCTAGAGTCGGCACTTGACATTTGTACATATACTAGCTCTAATGGGTGGAATGCAACGCCGGCGTCCTCCGCAGAATAGGCCCTAAAACGGGGCGGTCAGTCCCCGGATCGGCAGGAGCGAGAAACCCATGGGGGAACCCGACTACCCTTGTCCGGACCAGTGGGAATATGGAACCGAGAGGCAAAAGCAGCGCTGTGCCCGGACGCAGGCCGAGCTGCGAAAACGGTACGTGCCAACGTTTTGTGCGCCGTTGATGGTCGACGACGAGGAGCAAGTCGAGGCGCAGCCGGCCGAGCAGGTGGTGCATCGTATCATGGCGATGTGGACGATCGCCCTGGTGGCCGACGGCGTGGACCTGGATGACCTGGCCGGATATTTCGAGCGGTTTGACTTCTGGAGGTATTTGACCGACGGAGAGAAGCAATTCCTGACCGTCGAAGAGCGATCGGTCGAGATGTGCCGGCCGCTGGTCTGGCTGCTCGAAGACATCTGGGTGCTGCTTTGGGCGCTCGGCTATCCGATCGAGCTCGATTGGCCGCACAGGCAGTGCGATGTCGAAGCTCTGACCAAGTACATTGGCGATTTGGAGCGGCGCTTCGACCGTGGGGAGCTGCCCTCGGTGCGCAGTAAATCTGAAATCCTCGACGCCCATGACTTGACAATGCGCATCGAATGGGCGGTTCGCGATGCTTGCCTGAACCGCGGAGGGGTCGTGCCCGAAGACCTCGACTGGAAGCATCCCAACTCGATCATCCCTATCAGCCACAGTCACGGCGCGGCGGTCGTACACCATCGGCATCAGGCGCTGAGTTGGTTGACGAGCGGGCTCGAGGGAAGCGAATATGACAGTGCCGACACGTCCACCTGATCGGCCAACAGGCGTGCCCGGCAGGCGATCCGTTCACGCCGTGGGTTGACACCGCTTGGCAAGGCGAGCCCGGGCCAATGACAGCTGTCGATTCGAGAATTCGCCGACTATTGGAACTAAGCCAGGCAGAGGTCATTGCGCTGGCGGACGTGCTGGTCGACTGCGTCGAGGGGGACGCGTCGGTGAGTTTCATGCATCCGCTCACGCGCTGCCGGGCCGAAGCGTTTTGGTGCAATGTGGCTAGCGACGTGGCGGCCGGCCGCAAGGCGCTGCTCGTGGCCGAAGACGCCCAAGGCATTTGCGGCACCGTGCAACTGGTGCTCGCTCAGCCGGAGAATCAACCCCATCGGGCCGACGTGGCCAAAATGCTTGTCCATCGGCGAGCGCGCCGGCAGGGCCTGGGGGCCGCCCTGATGCGGGCCGCCGAGTCGGTTGCGCGGGAGTGCGGCAAGTCGCTGCTCGTGCTCGACACGGTCAGCGACAGTCAGGCGGCGCGATTGTACGAGCGGTTGGGCTGGCAGCGCGTGGGCGAAATACCCGGTTATGCCTTGTTGCCGCGGGGCGGTTTCTGTCCGACCACGATCTACTATCGGCAATTGGTTACCTAGTAGCGCTCGGCCGCTAGTTTGAACTGGGCGCCGTCCCCGGTGCGCGGGCACTCACGCCCTGGGGCGCCGCGTGCGGCGGGGCGTTGAGTCGAAAGATCATCAGCGGCACTTCCATGACCTTCTCGTGATAGAAAGCGTGGCCGAACAAGCCCTGCTCGCCCAGACACTCTCCGTGGTCGGCGCAAACGATGACCGTGGTAGGCGCGCCGCGGGCAATGAAGAAATCGAGCAAGGGAGCCATTTGCCGATCGAGATATTCAGCGCACGCTAGCTGCCGCTGCCACAGCTCGCGGTTCAGCGACTGGCCTTCGTCGACCACGCCCGTCTGGTTGAGCAGCCGGCCCAGGCTCACCGGGTCGTGACTCTGATCGGCCGGCGCGGGCATTCCCTCGTGACGAAAAGGACTGTGTGTTTCGCCAAAGTTCAAGAAGGCAAAACAGGGACGGCTGGCCGCGCGGCGCTCGACCTGTTCGATGAGCTGGCCCACCTGGTCGCGTGCCCGGGTGCCCGTTACGCGGAACCATTCGAAGCCGTTTTGCAGGGGGCTGGGTTGGGCAAACCAGTCCATGGCCGCCGTGCCCACGGTGCAGTAGCCCCGGCGGCGAAATCCGCTGACGATGTTCTCGGTGCGTTCGGGAAACGTGACGAGCGGCTTGACGTGGACGTTGCGGTGCGAGATCCGCCAGAGCTGTTGCACGTAGCGATTGTAAAACGGCAACGGTTCAAACACGTGTGGCAGGAAGCCGGCAAACATCGCCTGGTGCGCCGGCAGCGTGTAGGTGGCCATGGCCCAGGCTTTTTCGACGATGCCATAAGCGTCGAGCACTGGAGTCTGGGCCTGCTGGAAGACGTCGTATCGGCACGAGTCCCAGGTGACCAGCAGGAAGTCTTCGTGGTCGTCGGACGCCTGGTAGCGGTGGCGGCGCCACTCGGTCCAGACTCGGCTCACTCGGCTCTTGCTCAGCCAGCTCATCGGTCAGGCTCCGCCGCCAGAGATCGGGTTGCGGCAGATGGCCACATTGAACCGCGGCAATCCATAGGCGGCAGCCACGGACGAGGGCACGACGGGAAAGTCGGCGATGCTGGGCACGGCCAGCCCCGCCAGCTTGTCCCAGGACCCGTCGACTTTGCGCGTCAGTGGCCATTTGCGCCCCACGAAGGTCAGCGACGGATTGGAACCCATCAGTCCGGCCACCAGCGCGACCACCTTCAGCCCCACCCTCGGCGGATCGAGCGCGTCG
>CAZPED010000567.1:0-3075 GCA_964585335.1 uncultured Planctomycetaceae bacterium
AGCACGGCGAGGGCTGGCAACAACACGAGCCCGGCGGACACGCACTGCGTGGGCGTCAGCAGGAGCGCGTAGATTGTCATCGAGATCTGAAAGTTCAGCGATTCCTTACCCTGGTTGTCGATAAACGGGTGCGAATCACGCTTTAACAGCCAGACGATCAACGGAGCAACGATGTGCCCCAACCCGAACGGCATGGCGAGCGCCGCGACCAGGTGACAGAGCATCGCCCAGTTGCGCACGTCGCTGGAGAGCTGGTTGGGGTCGTAGCCCGCCTGTCCCTCGTACGCGTACGGATTGTCGTTCATAGTCAGCCATCCTTCGACGCGGAGCTCGAGCCGCTTGACGGCAAATCGTCGTGTCGGACCGCGGCGCTAAACGCGTGCGGTCGCGGCAGCTCCTTTCTTACTGGCATACTGCGTCTGGAACTCGCCGATGGCCGCGTTGACGGCCTTCATCGTGGCGTCGTCCAGATCCTTGGTCTTTTCGATCGTCTCGCGAATCTCCGGCTTGCGGTCGCGCATGAACCTGAGGAAGTCCTTTTCCCACGTGCTCACTTCCGACACCGGAATCTTGTCCAAGTGTCCCCGCGTGCCGGCATAGATGATCAGCACCTGGTCGATCACGTCGAGCGGCACGTATTGCCCCTGCTTGAGGATTTCGACCATGCGGTAACCGCGGTCCAGCCGAGACTGGGTGGCGGCGTCCAGGTCGGTGCCCAGCTGGGCGAACGCTTCCAGCTCGCGGAAGGCCGCCAAGTCGAGCCGCAAACCGCCGGCCACCTTCTTCATGGCCTTGATCTGCGCGGCACCACCCACGCGCGACACCGAGATACCGACATTCATGGCCGGGCGGATGCCGGCGAAAAACAAGTCGGGCTGCAGGTAGATCTGCCCGTCGGTAATCGAGATCACGTTGGTCGGAATGTAGGCCGACACTTCGCCTTCGAGCGTCTCGATGATCGGCAGCGACGTCAGCGAGCCGGCGCCCAGCGCGTCGCTCAGCTTGGCCGAACGTTCGAGCAGACGGCTGTGGGCATAAAACACGTCGCCCGGGTAAGCCTCGCGTCCCGGCGGGCGCCGCATCAGCAGCGACAGCTGGCGGTACGCGGCGGCTTGCTTCGACAAGTCGTCGTAAACGATCAAGGCATGGCCGCCGTTGTACATGAAGTACTCGGCCATGGCCGTGCCTGCATAAGGAGCCACGTATTGCAGCGGGGCCGGATCGCTGGCGCTGGCGACGATCACCGTCGTGTAGTCCATCGCGCCTTTTTCGCGAAGCACTTCGATTACGCCGGCCACGGTCGATTCTTTCTGACCGACGGCCACGTAGAAGCACTTAACGCCCGAGCCCTTCTGATTGATGATCGCGTCGATGCCGATGGCGGTTTTGCCGGTTTTGCGGTCGCCAATGATCAGTTCGCGCTGACCGCGGCCGATCGGCGTCATCGAGTCGATGGCCTTGATGCCGGTCTGCATCGGCTCGTGCACCGGCTTGCGCTCGGCCACGCCGGGGGCGTTGGTTTCGACGTCGCGGCGGTGGCTGGTGACGATCGGCCCCTTGCCGTCCAGCGGGTTGCCCAGCGGGTCGACCACGCGGCCGATCACCGCGTCGCCCACGGGCACGCTCAGCAGCTTGCCGGTGCTCTTGACCTCGTCACCCTCGTTGATCGTGAGGAAGTCACCGAGAATGATGACGCCCACCGAGTTTTCTTCGAGGTTGAAAGCCAGGCCGATCGTTCCGTTGGGGAACTCGACCATTTCGCCGGCCATCACGCCCGACAGTCCGTAGACGCGGGCGATACCGTCGCCGACTTCCAACACGCGTCCCACTTCGCGGACGTCGATCTGGGAGCGGTAGTTCTCAATTTCCGCCTGAATGACGGAAGCTATCTCGTCGGCTTTGAATTTCATGGATGCTCCTATGGATCATCTGCTCGCGGGCCTGGTTCAGTTGGTGGGCCACGGAGCCGTCGTAAACGGTATCACCGACGCGCAGCAGGACGCCGCCGATCAGGGCCGGGTCGACGCTCGACTCGACCTTCGGTTCGCCGCCCAAAAACTGGCGGAGCGCGCCGGCCAGGCGGTCGGTCACCGCCGGTTCCAGCGGCGCGGCCGTTTGCACTTCCACGCGCACCCGGCCCCGCAATTCGTCGTGTAGTCGCGAAACTTCAATCTGCACCGCCCGCACCAGATCGAGCCGCCCGTGCTGGGCCAGCACTTTCAGGAAATCGAGCGTCATGGGCGCCAGGCGGTTGGCAAACAACCGCTCGAGCACCTGCACTTTTTCCTCGGGAGCCACCAGGGCCGAACCGAGCACCGCCTCGAAGTCGGGAAACTGCTCGAGCAGCTGAGCCACGCCGTCAAGCTGGTCGACGAGCGCGTCGGTCTGCCCCGCCTTTTCGGCAGCCGCCAAAAAGGCCTTGGCATAGACCACCGCGACCTGCCGGGCGGCGACGTTGACGGCCTTCGACTTCGAGTTTTGCGAGGCTTCAGCCATGATGCGTGTCGCCCTTAAGGGTTAGTTCCTGCTCGAGGCCGGAAACTTGGCCATGGCTTCCTCGATCAGCCGGCTGTGCTCGGCCGGAGTCAGCTTCGACTGCAAGATCTTGCCGGCCAGGTCGACGGCCAGTTGAGCGCTGCGCTGGGCGAGCGTCTCCATGGCCGAGTCGGTGGCCGACTCGATATCGCGCAGAGCCCGGGTCCGTTCAGCCTCGGCGCCGCTTTTGGCCTCGGCCAGGATGGCCTGCTTGGCCTTCTCGGCATCGCGCCGGGCTTCGTCGAGCATCTCGCGCACCTCGTTAGTGGCCTGGGCCAGCCGCTGCTCGTACTGAGCCAGCAGCTGCTTGGCCTCGGCGTGATTGCGCTCGGCCTGCGCGATGTTGTCGGCAATGTGGTGCTCGCGCCCCTCGAGGGCCTTCAGCAGCGGCCCCCAAGCGAACTTGCGGAGCACGGCCAGCAGGACCACGAAAACCACGAACGTCCAGATCGCCAGGTCCGGGTCGACCGACAACGGCTCGGTGCTGGCATTGCCGTTGCCCGGGTCGGTCTCGGCCGCATGGGCCAGCGCCGCACCCAC
>CAZPED010000568.1:0-3069 GCA_964585335.1 uncultured Planctomycetaceae bacterium
CGGGGTCGCTAGCCTTCGAATCTCCCTCGTCGAAATGGGTGCCGGCCGACGACGCCAGGTGGCCGCCCGCCGAAAAGCCCAGGATGCCAATCCGATCGGTCAGAACGTGCCAGGCCTTGCCATTGGCCCTGACCGTGCGAATGGCCCGCTGCGCGTCTTGCAGTGGTGCGGGATGCTGGTATCCCGTACCCTTGTGGCGATACTTGAGCACGATTCCGGCAACCCCGTGCTCGTTAAGCCACTTGGCAATGTCGATTCCCTCGTAGCCGAACGCCAGCCCACCATAGCCACCGCCTGGGCATACGACCACGGCCGCCCCGGTGGCTTTCTCGGCGGGCGGCAAGAACACCGTGATCGTCGGCTTGTCGTTGTCCGTTTCGCCGTGAGCGCCAGGCGCCCCGTCCGGCCACAACAATTGCGGCTGGGGGTCGGCGGCCAGCGCCGCGTGCGGCACAGCGCCCAACAAAAGTGCGGAAACCAAGAACACCGTCCAGCGCCGCCTGATTTGCATGCGATCCACCTATTTCACCGTGGTCAGTCGTGGTTCGGGAAACGTTGTCAGCACCAGGTCCTTGAAGTGCACTTCCTGGGGCTCGCTATTCGAATGAAGTTGCAGGCCAATCGGCCCTTCTTGAAGCCGGTCGGGCTCGGGGTCGCGCCAATCGAGCACCTCCACGCCGTTGACCGCCAGCCGAACGCGATTTCCCTGCGCGAGAATTTCGAGCTCGTTCCAGTCGTGCTGCTTGCCAGCCTTGCGCGCCGGCTCGCCCGAGGGGGGCAAGCCATTGCGGCCGAACAGGTCGTACATGCCCCAGCCGCTGGGAAACATCACCAGGTGCCCGGCATAGGTGAACGGATCACCCTTCTCGGGCGCATTGCGGCCCCAGAAGGCAATGCCCGAGTGCATTTCACTGCGGACCAACTTGACGGTGGCCAGCAACCGGAAGTCCGAGTAGTTGCGGGTCGTGAGCAGGTAAGTGCTCACTTTGATTGGCTGCGAGTTCTTGGCCACGATCACGCCGTCCTTGACCGACCACAACTGCGGGTTGCCCCGCCAGCCGTCCAGGTCAACACCGTTAAAGAGCTTGATGGTTTCCGAGGTGCCGGTTTTGGGAGGCACCTCGGGCGCGTCGGCGGCAATTGCTGCGTTCGACCAGCCGACGACGAAAGACAAAATTGCTGCCAATAAGGTCGGGCTCTTGCGGCAAGCCATGTTGAGAATTCCTTTCTGACGACGTGATCGAGTTCGCTTGAGACGCCCCCCACCAATCGTCACCGGGGGGCTGGCGTCAATCCTAGCCACCGCCGGCGCGACCGGCAATCAGCTGCGCGGCCCGGCGTCTAATCCTGCAAGCTAGCCGGATCGTAGAGCAGCGGAAAAAACTGTCCCTCCATGCGCTGGCCGGCCGGGACGCGTGGCACGCCGGCGAGCAATTCTTCGTTCGAAGCAGAGCACACACCGTCGCGAAACACGTTGATCACCGTCGCCCGCCGCGGTCGATCGGTCGAGTTTTCGTACGACCCGTGGACTAATAGCGGATGGTGAAACGAGCACTCGCCCTTGCGCAGCTCGATCGCCACCGGCTTGAACTGCTGCCGCTGCGACTCGGTGAGCACGCTTTGAATGGCGTTCATGTCGCCGGCCAGCCCCGTGATGGGCAACAGCGGCCAGCGGTGGCTACCCGGTATGTATTGCAAGCAGCCGTTGTCGCGCGCGGCATCGTCCAACCCAATCCAGCAGGTCAAATGGGCCAGCGGCTGCGTGCGGGTCCAGTACGAGTAGTCCTGGTGCCAGGCAACTACGCCGCCATGCTGCGCCGGCTTGCAGAATAGCTGGTCGTGCCAGAAGCGCACCGGACCTTCGAGCAACAGGCTGGCCGGTACGGTAAAGGCCGGATTCCAGAGAATGTCGTGAAAGCCCGGCGTAATGCGCCAGGCGCCCAGGGCATGAAACAGCACCCGAGCTGTATCGACCGACTCGTTGGAATGAAACTCGTAGAACAACCCGTTGCCGGGATGCGCGGGGCTAATCAGCTCGGCCAGCTCGGCACGCAGCTCCTCGACCTGGGCATCGTCGAGCAGGCGAATGCCGGCCACGTAGCCGTGCTCGCGATAGAACGCGACCTGCTCGTCGCTCAATCGAAACGCGGCGGGATCTCGCTGGAGCGCGCCCTCCAGCAGGTTACCCACGGGCCGGTGCTGTGTCGAAAGGTCGGCCACCATCTAGCTCACCTCGATGTTTGCCTGGTCGACGGCCAGCAACCGGACCAAATCGAGGCTGCTGACGATACCCACGGGTCGGTTCTCTTCGACGACGATCACGCGGTGGATGTGCTGCCGCAACATCGTCGCGGCCACCTCGCCCACCGGCGTTGCCGGTTTGCAGGTGATCACTTCATCGTGCATGGCGTCTTTTACCTTCAGTCCGGCCAGCAGCTGCCGAAAGCCGCGAAACTCGGACGGGGCGCCGTGCTGAAAGCCGTCGGCCTGCTCGGTCCACTCGAGCTGATCGGTCACCTGGCCATCAAGAGAATCCATCAGCACTTGCACGCGCGCCAGGTCGCTGCGGCTGAGCACTCCGACCAGTTCTCCTTCTTCGACGACCGGCACGCCGCTGATCCGATGCTCGATCAAGAGCGTTTCCACTTCAACCAGGCTCTGGTCGGGAGCGACGCTGACGACCGGTCGCGTCATGACATCGGCAGCGGGTTTGGCTTGCAAGGCGGTGAGCATCTTCGAGGTTCCTCCATCCCAGCGTGCCCCTCGAGGCGACGCGACATCTCGAACTTCCTCGCGGTGTACCGACAAAAACGCCTCGGGCCGCTTGCCGGATTATGCCGTGCGAGCGACCCGAGGACTAGAGTTACCAGATTGTGGCGAGAACGGCTTTACGGGGCGCCACCCCTAAGGGCCCTTTGGCACCGTAGCCACGCCCACCGCCGGCCGCGACGAGTTAAGTCGACTGGCAAATGCTTCGGGAGCTACGTAGCCGTCGATTCGGTCCAGAATGACGGCCTGCGGCGAGATTACAAACGTGCAAGGATAAGCGGCGACTCGCAGTTCTTTGAG
>CAZPED010000569.1:0-3069 GCA_964585335.1 uncultured Planctomycetaceae bacterium
CGTCGTCGTGCTCGGCCACCAGCAAGTCGAGCGTGTGCGAGCGCACCTGCGGCATCACGCGGGCCGGATGCCCCAACCGCACCACGCGCTCGCCGGCCGCGAGCAGCCGCTCGCACAGATTGTCGACCGCCATGTTGCTGGGCCCGCAAGCCAACACTTTTTCGCCGCGGGCCACGGCCCGGCGAATTAGCTCGACCAGGGTCGTCGTCTTACCGGTGCCGGGCGGTCCGTGAACCAGGTACAAATCCGTCGCCGCGAGCGCCGCGTCGACGGCTGCCAACTGCGTGGCATTGAGCATCGGGTCGAGTGCCGCTTGAGCTTCGGGAGCTTCAACCCGTGGCGGCCGGTCACCGAGTAACAGCTCACGCAGTTCGGCCAAACGCCCGCGCTGCGCCGACTGAACGCGTTGCAGGGCGGACCGTTGGCGCTGGCTGGAAATCTCATCGCTCGACAGATCGACTCGCCAGCGCTCCACATCCTCGTATTCGTCGGGCAACGAGCCGACCGCCAGCGTGAGCGTATCGGACTGCCGCTGATAGACCACGGCCCGAATCGACAGCGACGATTTCGTATCGTGTGGCCAAAGCACTACGGGCGTGCCGACGCTCAGGCGGTTCCAGGGCAGGGGAGTGCGGCTGCGCTTGGCCAAGGTCAGCAAGTAGCGGCCCCCCAGCCCGGCCTCCTCATCGGTGATCACCAGATCGACCAGGGCCTGCCCCGACATTTCGGCCTCTTGTGCCGAAACGCTGGCGGCGCGCTGGCGCGCCCGATCGGCTTCGGCCTGGCGTTCGACGTCGAGCAAGCGCAACAGCCGGGTGAGATGGTCGGGCTGGCCGGCGGCGGCAGGAGCTGCGGCGGCCACGACCCAGGCGCGCAAGCGGCGACCGACCAGTTCGACGCCGTCCAAGGCTTCGGCCACGCGGTGCTCCCAGCCGCTAGGCACTTCGAGCTGCGCTCGCCCGCCCCCCAGCTCAATGCGGCCCACACGTCGTCCTGGCAGGCCGGCGGCTTCATCCAGCAGGCGCAGCAGGTCGGACTTGCCGACCTTGGAAGCCAGGTTTTCCAATTGCACGAGGGGCATCGAGCACTGCGCAGGCGAAGAAACGTAACGACGGGCTATTACCAGCTTAGACCGATACGCGCCCGAGGCCATCCCAAACTGCCCACCACGACCAGGCCGAACGCGGCCCCCGGCCAGCGACGAAGTCTGCAGCGCATGGGCTGCCGACAAACATTGACGGAGAATTTCCGCGGCGAGTATACTTGCAGCCGCATCCTGTTTTGTGGCGAGGACTTCGATGCTCGAACCGGTCCGTCACTGGCTGCTGGCAAGCATGGCGGCGCTGTGCGTCGTCGTGGCGTGCGAGGTTCCCACTCGCGCGCAGTCGACCGCCGAACCGGCCGGCCGCTCAGCGCTACCATCCCGCTTGACCGTCGCGCAGCTCGACGCGCTCATCGGCACCCAAAAGCCGGCCGATCCGGCCGCCTCGCCGACCGATGCCGACTTTCTCCGCCGCGCGAGCTTCGACCTCATCGGCCGGCAACCCACGCTCGACGAGCAGCGGCAATTCGCCGCCGACCTTTCGCCCGACAAGCACCACGCGGCCATCGAGCGGTTGCTCGCCAGCGAAGAGTTCGGCGTCAATTGGGCCGATTACTGGTGCGACACGATCGCCTACCGCGTACCGCCCCCCGAGCTCACCTACTTGAACTACCAGCCGCTGAAACGCTGGCTGACCGACAAGTTGAACCGCGGGGCGCCGTGGGATGAAGTCGTGCGCGAGCTGCTCACGGCCAGCGGCAAAGTGGCCGACGCGCCGGCCGCCACGTTCGTGGGCTACCACCAGGCCGACGCCACGAACCTGGCGAGCGAAACCAGCCGCATTTTCCTGGGTCAACAGGTCGGCTGCGCCCAGTGCCACGACCATCCGTTCGACTCTTGGAAGCGAACGCAGTTCCACGAGCTGGCCGCCTTCTTTGCCCGCACCAGGTCGAAGCTGTCGCAAAACGACGGCGGCGGCACGGTCGTCTCGTCGGCCGACAAGGGCGAGTACCTGCTGCCCAACATGGACGACCCCAAGAAGAAAGGTAGCCCGTTGCAGCCGGCCGTGCTGTCGGGAACGCTCGAGCGCGTCGGCCCCGGTGACGCCGAGCGGCGCACGCAGTTGGCCGCCTGGGTCACCGCGCGCGAGAACCCCTGGTTTGCTCTGGCATATGCCAATCGCGTAGCGGCTCGCCTGCTGGGCCACGGCTTCTACGAGCCGATCGATGACTTGGGCGAGTCGCGGCCGCAGGTTTGGCCGGCGGTACACCAGGCCCTGGCCGCGCACTTCGTTGCCAGCGGCTACGACGTGAAGGATTTGTTCCGTCTGGTGGCCAGCTCGCAGGCCTATCGCCGGGGGCTCAAAGTTCCGTTGGCCGACGAGAGCGCGGCGCCGGCCGCGCCCTTGCGTTTGCGCGGCGATGAGATTTTTGCCGCGCTGCGGGTGGGCATCGAGCTCCGCGATTTTCGGCCCGAGGCGGTCAAACCGACGGCGGAAGTCCGCTTTCCCCCGCCCCCCAAAAGCACGCGCGACCTGGTGAACGATGCGTTTGGCGTCGATCCGTCGCTGTCGAGCGGCGATGCGCCGCGGACGATCGCCCAGGCGCTGTGGTTGATGAACAACGAGCAGCTGCAAAAGCAAATTTCGGCCCGGCCCGGCAGCAACACGATGCTTTGCCGGCTGCTCGACGAGCAGGCGGATGACCGCGAGGTCTGCGAGCAGCTTTACCAGCGCGTGCTGGCGCGTGCGGCCACCGAAGCCGAAGTTCGCATCGCGCTCGACCACGTGGCCAAGCTGGGCGACCGGCGGGCCGCCTTCGAAGATCTGCTGTGGGGCCTTGTCAATTCGGCGGAATTCAGCACCAGGCGGTAACCAGGCGATGTCCAATCTGGAAACGATGCTCGACGTGGCCGTTTCGCCCCAAGGGGTGGTCAGCCGCCGCGGCTTTTTGCGGCGCGGCCTGGCGCTGGGGGCCGCCGGAGCCGCGGTCAAGCTCGGCTGGCACGACTTGTTGCTGGCCAAAGCC
>CAZPED010000570.1:0-3066 GCA_964585335.1 uncultured Planctomycetaceae bacterium
GCAAATCGCCCCCGACTTCCTCAAGCTGGCCCCTTCACTGGTGCGCAGCATCCACCGCGGCGAAGACCGGCAGCGGCAGGTCCAGTTGATCGTTTCCACGAGTCACGAGTTGGGCTGCAGCGTGATTGCCGCGGGCATCGACAACGATTCCGACCTGCGCGTCTGCCGCGAAATGGGCTGCGGACTGGCTCAAGGCGACTTCTGGGGCAAGCCGCGTTCGACCAATACCTTGATTCGCGCCGCCCGGGCCGCCAGCCGTGCCGGTATTTAAGTTAGCCTGCAAGTGACCGATCATGCTGCAACCGTCCAAAACTAGCGAACCCATACCGGGCTATATCGTCAAAGAACGCATTGGCGTTGGCGGCTATGGCGAGGTGTGGAGCGCGCAAGCGCCGGGCGACTTGCTCAAAGCCATCAAGTTCGTCTACGGGTACTTTGACGACAACCGCGCGGCTCGCGAGCTCAAGGCCCTGAATCGCATCAAGCAGGTGCGGCATCCGTTCCTGCTTTCGCTCGAGCGCTTTGAAATCGTCGACGGTCAGCTGATCATCGTCACCGAGCTGGCCGACATGAGCCTGAAGGACCGCTACGAGCGGTTGCGGGCCGAAGGGCACGAAGGCATTCCGCGCCCCGAGTTGCTCGGCTACATGCGCGATGCGGCCGACGCGCTCGATTACATGCGCGAGAACTTCGCCCTGCAGCACTTGGACGTCAAGCCCGAGAATTTGCTGCTGGTGGGCGGTCGCGTGAAAGTGGCCGATTTCGGGCTGGTTAAAGAGTTGCAAGACGTTACCGCGTCGCTCATGGGAGGGCTAACGCCGATTTACGCTTCGCCCGAGGTGTTCGACGACCGCCCCAGCGAACACAGCGACCAGTACAGCCTGGCCGTGGTCTACCAGGAAATGCTCACTGGCGTGCTGCCGTTTCCGGGCAGAACCCCCGCACAATTGGCTTCGCAGCACCTGCATGCCCGGCCGCGGTTGGCATCGCTGCCGGCGGCCGATCAGCCGGTCATCGCGCAGGCGCTGGCGAAGGATCCGCAGCAGCGGTTTCCCAGCTGCCGGGCGATGATCGATCAACTGTTGGGGACCATTCCCACCACGCCCCAGCGACCCCCGCAGGGCGAGACCGCGCGGGCCACGACGGCCAATAACACGAACGAGACGACCTCGCTGCACGCCGCGCCCGTCAAGGGCTGCCCCACGTCGCCGCGAGGCGACCTGCGGCACGGTCCGGCCGATTCGGCCGAGGCTCCGGCCCGCACGCTGGCGCGAGGCAGCCATTACGAGGAACAGGCGGCCCCGCAGGTTCAAGTGAGCTCGTCGCCTCCGGCCGTGGTCGCGGTATTGCGTGAACTGCCCCCGGCCGCACCGGTTGTAAACCTGCCGCCGATCGACGTCGCCGCGACGGAGGTTGAGTTGCGACCGACGTTGTTTTTGGGCATTGGCGGTACCGCCACGGCGACGCTGCGGCAATTGCGCCGCCGTTTGAGCGATCGCCTGGGGGCGGGCCCTCATCCGGCCATTCAAATGCTGGTGCTCGATACGGACACCAAGAGCCTCTATCAGACGACCCAGGGCGACCCCGAGATTGCGCTCGTCGACCAGGAGATTCTGCCGCTACCGCTGCGCAGCGCCCACGACTACACGTCGAGCTCCCGCAACATCCTGCAATGGCTCAGCCGTCGCTGGCTGTATAACATCCCACGTTCGCTGCAAACCGAAGGGCGTCGCCCGCTCGGACGGCTGGCGCTGATGGACCACGCGCCAGGGGTGATCGATCGCGTTCATCGAATTCTGAAGAGCATTACCAGCCCTGAAGCGCTCGACGAGACCGCTAAGACGACCGGGCTGAAGATCAACGGGGCGTCGCCGCGGGTGTACATCGTCAGCTCCGTGTCGGGTGGCACTGGCGGCGGCATGGTGCTCGACGTGGCCTACGCCGTGCGCAAGTTGCTCGGCCAGCTGGGCTTTCCCGACGACGCGGTGTGCGGAATCCTGACGCACTCGACCGACCGCAACCCGGGCTCGCACGATCTGGCCGCCGCCAACGCCTATGCGTGGCTTTCCGAGTACAACCACTACGCCGGGCCCAATGGCTATCCCGGTGAGCAAGCTTGTGGCTTGCCCGCAACCAGCGGAGGGCCTTTTGGCGCGGCCTACTTCGTGCACCTGGGAGACGATCTGAACGATCCGGCCTACTGGGCCGCCACCGACGCGCTGGCAATGTATCTGTGCCTCGACAGCGTTACGGCTGCTGGGGCCGTCATGCAACACTGCCGCGAGTTGCCCCCCGCGGTTGATCTGCCCGGGGCGGGGGCCGCGCTGCGCAGCTTTGGCTTGACGCAAGCCAGCAGCGCTCTGGCAGCGCTCGCGGATCAGACGGCCGAGCTGGTTTGCCAGGAAGTCGTCGACCGCTGGCGAGGCGTCGTGCGGCAGACCTGGCACTCGGAACTACCCGACAGTTCCGCTCCGGCCCAGCCAGCGGAACCAGTCGCTAACCTGCAAGCGGTCGAGCATCGTACGGCCGAGCGTTTTGCCACGCTGGGATTGGGCGTCAATGCGCTGTTCGAGCAGGTGCGTCAGCTGGTCGAAACCCATTTGAAGGGCGACGCGCAGGCCGTCTACGGGCGAATGAAGATTATGGGCGAGCAGCTTGCCGGCGGTTCGCCAAGCCATCGCGTGCCCGGCATTCTGCAGGCCATCGAGAATCAGTTCTCGCCCCCCGACGGCGTCGACCCGCTGCACCGCGCAACCCTCACGTTGTCGGACTCGCTCGAACGTGACCTGCAAAAGGTGATGTTGCCGCCGGGCGCCGCCATGCGCGACTGGGTGCTGGGCCTGGTCGACGAACCGACCAGCCGGGTAGGCGCCGCCGATCGAGCGCGGCAATGGTTCGTCAAGCAGATCCAATCGCTTGAATCGCAGTGCGCCGAGTTGTTCAACGACGCGCAGCAGCGACGGCGCGCGCTGGAGCCCTCGGTTCTGGCCGTGCAGCGGACCGTGCCCGAAAAACGCCGGCTGTTCGGCGCTCGCAAGGACCAGAAGGTGCTCGATAGCATCGAGG